>CALGPD010000346.1 GCA_937960625.1 uncultured Spirochaetia bacterium
GCTTTCATATTGGAATGTAACACAGGCAATAGAAGTTTTATAAAATATAAATGGATTGCTCAAAAATTAGATATAAACAAAAAAAACCGCATTATCATTACAGGAAACGAATATACAGATTCAGACAATATTAAAAACGGTGAGCAGCAAATAGAAAAATGGCAAAAAGATGAATTGTCTCATTTAAGTTCACTATTATTAACCATGTTTAAAGCTTCTAATGATGCATTTTGGGAAATTGACCTAAACACAAATCAAGTATTCTTTTCACCTAAGTTTTATTCTATCTTCGGCTGTAAGGAAACCGGCCATACTGAATTACAAGAACAATGGTTAAAGATGTTTATTCAGGATAATACAGATTTTAATTATGTGAGTTATTATGAGCATATTAAACAAAAATCAGAATTATTTCAGGATAACTTATGGCTAAAAAATCAACAAAAAGAATGGATTAATATTAATCTCAAAGGCAAAGTAACTAAATATAATAAAGAAGGCAATCCTGAAACAATTGCAGGAATTGTTACAGATTTGACTGAAAAAATATATTTAAGCCGCAGCGCAAACAAAAGCAGAAACGACCTTGAGTTAATATTAAAAGCAAACCCTAACTTAATTGTTTTTAAGAATGAAGACTATAAATACAAAACAGTAAATACAGCTTTTCTTAAATTTTTCAATTTACAGGAAAATGAGGTCCTAAATAAAACCTCATATGAAGTTTTCCCTTTGAATATCGCAATGATTATAAACGTTGTTGAAAGATATGTTCGTGAAAAGGATATTTCTTTATCAATAAATATTCCACCTGAAGTACTTAATATAATTCTGAATATTGATATAAATAAAAAACTAAAATATCTACATGTTACTGTAATGCCTGTAAAAAATCATTTGGGGAAAGTTATTGGAACACTTTCAGAATATAGAGATGTTACGGGATTAATGCATAAAGAATTGGAAGTTGAAAACTCTTTCAAAGAATTGGAAAAACTCGTTGAATTACGCACAATCGAATTAAAAGATAAAAACCGGGAGTTAATTAAGGAAATAGAAAAGCGGAAATTAACACAAACCACGGTTAAAGAATATGCAGACTTATTAAACTCTTTAATCAATAATGCTCCAATTGGAATATTCATAAAAGGAATGGATTTAAATTGTTACATACTAAACAAATATTGCAAAAAATATTTCTGCATTGATAACAATAAACAATTATCATTAAAAAATTCCAGCGAATTAAACCCCAAAGTAATAGAAACTATAAAAAAAATTGACAAAAAAGTGCTAAAAACAAAAAATAAAGTTGAAAAAGAAATCGAACTTTCCAATACTAAAAAGAAAAAACACTTTTTGCTGCGGGAATTCCCTTTATTGGATGAAAAAGGCAATATATATTTAATATGCGGTATGTTCTCAGATATTTCGGCAGCTAAAAAAGCAAAAGCTGCAATTATCGAAAGCAAGGAAAGATGGAAAGCTTTATTCGATAAAAACAGTGATATGATTTTCATTCATTCTCCGGGGGAAAATTTTATTGATGTTAATGATACTGCACAAAAACGTTTAAAATACACTTTTGCCGAGCTTAAACACATGAAACCATCAGATATCATTGTAAATATTGATGAAAATTATGAAAAGATAAAAAAACATATTAAAGAAAACAGCCGCGCTATTTTTGAAACTGAAATCAAGGCAAAAAACAATCAGGTTATATATGTTGAAGCGAACGTGAATGTTTTGGATGTAAAAGGAAAATCCGTTGTACTCAGCATGCTTAGAGATATTACATCGAGAAAAATTATGCAGAAAATAATATTAAAAAATGAAAAAAAATACAGGCTTTTATTTAATAATGCTACAGACTTGATACTCGTTTTTAATAAATCCGGGGAATGCATAGACGCAAATAAAATTGCATGCAAACGATTAGGATATAAACGGGAGGAACTTTTAAAACTAAAAAGCAGCAGACTGATTAATGTTTCCAGTAAAAAATTAAAAGAACTCAGTTTTAAAGTTTTTGGAGAAGAAACACTGGATTTTGAAACAAATTTTGTTACTAGAAACGGAGAAAAATTCCCTGTAGAAGCTTCTGCTTATGTGTATTTTGTAGAAAACTTAGATTTCTTTGTTACAATCTGCCGGGATATCAGCCAGCGCAGAAGAATGGAACATGAAATAAATTTTGCTAACTACCGTCTAACAAAAGTAAATCAACGCAAGGACGAGTTTATTGCTTATGCATCCCATGAAATTAGAAATAAAATCGGATTGATTTCAATTAGTACACAATCATTATTAACAAATTGCCAACAATGTATTAAAGATGAGCAAAACATGAAGGATATTCTCAAATTAATAGTAAAAACGACAGAGAATCTTGATCATATCATAGAAGACATTGTAGATATTTCCAAAATCGAGGCCGGTAAAATGGCGATAATGTCTCATATATTTAATGTGAAACCAATTATAAATGAAGTTATTTCATCATATCAATATTTAATAAATGATAAAAAGCTGAAAATAGAAAAAAGAATTAAGTTGAGCAGGGTAAAAGCAGATTCTAAAAGAGTAATGCAGATTTTAACTAATTTTCTTTCAAATTCAATCAGATATTCAAAAAAAGGTAAAATAATAATTTCCGTTAAAAAAACCGGAACTAAAGTCTGGTTTTCCGTTGCAGATAACGGATCGGGGATAAAAAAAGAAAAT
This sequence comes from uncultured Spirochaetia bacterium, assembly GCA_937960625.1. Classification (GTDB taxonomy): domain Bacteria; phylum Spirochaetota; class CALGPD01; order CALGPD01; family CALGPD01; genus CALGPD01. Next base: position 2,728 of record CALGPD010000346.1, read on the forward strand.
GTTCAAAAAATCTTTGAACCGTATTTCAGGGAAGATCAAGATAAACATAAACATACCAGCATGGGCATTGGATTAAATATATGCCTTAAGATAGTAAAAGTAATGGGCGGAAAAATTTTAGTAAAAAGTAAACCGGGCAATGGAAGTGTTTTTTCATTAGTGCTGCCCCATGCTTATATAAGCTAAACAAATTGATATATTAGGGCAGGAATAGATGAAACATCAAATTTTAATAGTTGATGATGAAGCGGGTTATGCAACTGTTGTAAAAAAATTAATTGTAAATGAAGAACGTGAAATTTTTATTGCGTCTACAGCAAAAGAATCAAGAAAAATTCTAAAGAAGCATAATATTAATATTATGCTTCTTGATATTATGCTGCCGGACGCGGAGGGCCTTGATTTTTTTGAAGAATTTAAAGATTTTTATCCTGACATGCTCGTAATCATTATGACTGCATCGCGTTCAATTCCTCAGGTTATCCGCGCAATACAGTTAGGCGCTTATCATTATCTATCAAAACCTTTTAATAAAGAAGAATTAGAAAATGTAATAAGCAACGGCCTTGAAACCATTGAATTAAAAAAGCGTTTAATTCAGCTTGAAGCTGAAAAAGGCGGTTTAAACAAACCGTTTTTAATCGGAAATTCCAAGCAGGTTTCAGAAATTAATGAATATGTAGAAAAATTAAAAGAAGTTCCATTTTCAATACTATTAATAACAGGCGATACCGGAACAGGTAAAAGCAATCTGGCAAAATATATTCATTGGCGTTATTTTAATCATATGGACAATTTCGTTCATATCTCTTGTGCTGATATTCAACCGAACCTACTAGAAACCGAGTTATTCGGATATGAAAAAGGCGCGTTTACGGACGCAAAAAAAAGCAAAAAAGGGCTTTTTGAGCTTGCTTCTAACGGTACGTTGTTTTTAGATGAAATTGACAGTATAACTCCTGAATTACAAAAAAAACTTTTATATTTTTTGGATAACAAAAGTATCCGCCGTGTAGGCAGCACAAAAGAACTTCAAGTTGATTTAAGGCTGATAGCTGCAACAAACGCAAATCTGGAAGAACTTGTGGAACAAAAAAAATTCAGAAAAGATTTATATTACCGGTTAAAAGTTATGCAATATTATCTTACACCTTTGCGTGAAAGAGTTGAAGATATTCCTTCCCTTGCAAATTATTTTAAAGATATTTTTAATATGACCTTTAGTAAAAATATAGCGAAAATAACTGAAAAAGGTATTAGCAAACTTCAGTCTTATGATTGGCCGGGAAATATCCGGGAACTAAAAAACGTTATCGAAAGTGCAATAATATTCTGTGACAGTTCGTGCCTTGATGCAAAAGATTTTGATATTCAAAAATTCAAAAAAACAAAACGCGGTAAAGCAAAATTTCACCTGCCAATTACTCTGGATGAAGTAATACCTTATGATGATATGGGATCGTTATATATACGTCAGGTATTACGTTTGACAGGAAATAATAAATCTAAAGCTGCTGAATTGTTGGAAATTTCCCGCACAACTTTACGCTCAAAACTAGACGCATAATTTTCTTAATATATATTTAACAAAAATTTAATATCATCTATAAAAATGATGTATATTTACAACATTTTTAGACTAAAAATTTATCTAAAAAAATCCAATCTATTATTTTTACAAAAAGTGTTAAAAAAATGGTCAGAATTTGGTCAAACAGATTGGTCAAATTTTGGTCAATTTATATAAAAAAAATGAACAAAATAAAACATCACAAATAGAAAAAACATTGCAATGATTGTAATAATTAGAGAAACTATGTGCAAATTTGCAAAAGTATTAAAATATATATAAACAATGAAGATTAACTAAGAATGTACTGGTAAAAATTTGAACAGAGTTAAATTTATAGATAACAATAATTTTTACATTCCATTGTATTATGGACTATTGTAATTACCACCAGAACAATAGTTTACGCAAATTTACACTATATTTTTCCCCTGAAATTTTTTCTTGGCACATTAAATGCTTTAATATATACGTCAACTAAAAATTCTAAGGGGGCTCAAATGGAGTTACTTAAACCGGATAATGTTAATGACTACGAAATCAAGAATATGATTAAAAATTATATTAGCGGTGAATTGGATTTATACGAAATTATAAAAAAGCTTTCAAAAACAATATATTCATTCCCCCGGTTAATTGGCAAGATGAATGAAGATGCCTGTAGTGATTTTTTTGAATATATTCTTGTCCGCATGCAAAAAATTATTTCATCCTACAAACAGATGAGCTGCAAGTTTATGACATGGTTTATTGTGGTGTTAAGAAGACATTATTTCAACTGGTATAAAATTCAAACAAGGTCTGAAAACAGGGAATTTGCAATATTAAACCGACCCACTTCTGAAAACATCAACGAAGAGCTTGTAGATATTTTGTG
>CALGPD010000347.1 GCA_937960625.1 uncultured Spirochaetia bacterium
TTTATATAGAGTATTTAAAGGCTCTAGGCATGACTCAAAAAAATACCGTGTATTTGTTGTGGTAAGTCGGCAAGCCGTTATTGATTCTAAATTTTCTACCGTAATATGCGCGCCAGTATATTCTAATTATCTTGGTATTTCTACTCAAATTCCAATTGGTATTGATCATGGTTTAAAACACGATAGCAGTATATATTGCGATGAGCTTATCAGTATTCCAAAAGCAATATTAACGAATTATATCGGTACTTTATCTACCGCAAAACTAACAGAAATGAATAATGCACTATCTATCGCTTTGGAAATTGAAACATTAAAGGAGTGAAAAAATGTATAGCCAATGCAATAAAGAAAGAACTTTTACGATAGAAAAACGGACAGCATGACGCAATATATTTTAATATAATTTTTTTGTCTTGACAATATATCTAAACAAGTATACAATTAATTAATATTATACTTGAGGTAAAAGTTGGATAAAAAAACTGTAGAAAGATTAAAAATATTGGGAGATGAAACGCGTTTAAAGATCATTAAGCTTCTGGCATCGAATACCGTGGATTCGCTTTGTGTAAACGATCTCGCGAAACATGTAAAAATTTCTCAGCAAGCAGCGTCTCAACACCTTAAATTAATGAAAATGACAGGGTTTTTATATTCAACACGGCAGGGAAATCACATTTATTATAGGCTCGATTTGAAAGCTTTTAGAAAAATGAAAGAAGATTTTAGTAAGCTTTTTGAAATGGCTTTTCAAAAATGTGAGGACTGCGAAAAATATCCTGAGTGTAATGATTGTATCTAATTTTTTTTGACAAACAAAACAAGTGTTTCATTGTATACTTGTTTTGTCAAGTTGTGGAGGTCGCCGCTGTGGAATCTGATATAAACATATACAATAAGAAATCTTAATCTAAAAAAACGTTATTACTAAAATTACAAGGAGATTCAATTATGAAAAACACATATAAGTTTCTAATTCTTTTATTCTTTTCCGTTGTTATATTCCTTCTTACTTTTATGAAAGCTCCAAATGAATTGCTTCAAAGTTTGTATACGGTTGCTTTACAAACTAAACATCTCGCGCTTATTATGCACGGTGTATTCTTTATATTCCTTTTTATAGGCCTAAGTGTTAAAAGAACGAGAAGGTTTTTATTTTCAGCATTATTGATTATTCTGTCGGGTACAGCATTATTCATTTCCTTAAAATACAAAATAATACCAAACTTATTAATGTTCGGAATTATTTTTGTTTTATCGTTGTACGCAATTATTAAAAAGAAAATTTCTTTTGATATATCTGAAACGGGAGTTTTGGGGAAAATAACCGGTTTCATTTCACTGGTTGCAGGGTTCTATTATCTTCACTGGGTTCAAGCTCCGATATGGAAAAATGCCCTTCTTTATTCTCCGTTGGGAATTATAAACTGCCCAACACTCGTTACAATTAGCGGCCTGCTTATTTTTTTAAAAAAACCGGGCTCAGTATTTTTAGAATTCTTTACCGGTTTTATGACTTTGTATTTCGGATTTTTCGGCATAATGCGACTTAGCGTTTATATTGACGTTGCACTAGTTGTATCCGGCGTTTATATTTTAGCCCGTGTTGCATCTAATCTGGATAACACCATGTTCTATAAAAAATCAGGTACGTTACAATAAACGGGTAAATTAAAGTCGTTTCACACAATAGCGAATATACGATTTTTTGTGTAAAAATGTTTATTTGGAATAAAAAATTTTTATAGTGAGGGGGAAAATGGAAAAGGTAAGATTTGTGCGATGTCTATAATATTTAATTTCAAAAACAATAATATCTGCAAATTTTTAGCTTAACATTAGTATCAGTATTGATATTAATGAATAATACTTACTTTGATAGGTACTCTTTATAACAGTCCTGACAAAAATATTTTCCTGAAGGGTGGTCAAAACAAAGTAAATGTAGTTTAATTTTTTTTCCGCATTCACTACACTTTACCTTTTTATTGCCTTTTATAGAGTTAATGTCTTTATTACCATCAAACATATTTTCCTACACTCCTTTTCTTTATTCTAGTAGAAATTCTAGTAATATACAAGCAAAAAAGGTAATTATTGAACCTTAAAAAGTATAACTTGAAAAAATTTGTTCGTTATTGATTACGAGTTGATTAAAGTATTAGTTTTAAAACGTAATGTTATTTCAAAACTTTAGTAAGAAAAAGTAATTTTTACGATACATAAAGCGTTCAGGAGTGTCAGTTTATTTTAATTATCGAGGAAAGAAACCGTTGCCTATGGAAAGGGGGAGAATAAAAATTTAATATTTAACAATATTTTTATTTATAGATTTATTATTAAGTGTTAATTTTTATTCATTAGCGGTAAAAAGCTAAACCTAAGGTATGGTAATCAAGAGTGTAATAATGAAAAATCCGGATAAAACTGCTGGAAAAATGTGCAGAACTGCAATTGAATACGCTAAGAGTTTTGGAATACAATTAGATTATTCAGAAAAATCCATTACTAGTATCGAGGAAATTCTAGATTATTATCATAATGATTTAAAAACCGCTAATGAAAATAATCAGGGGCCGACAGAAAATCAAATATGGTCAATGGCGGTTATTTGGGGTTCTTATATCGGGGAACTTATAAAACGTTATTTTCCTTGTAGTTTTAAATGGGTTATTGAAGACGTTTTTGGGGATGGCGAATCCCTTCATTTAAAAGATTCAGATAATGCTCATATATTTCCTATAGATAAAGTATATAAACGCCTCGTAAATGGTAAAGTGGATAGTATTGTTTCTTTTTACGATGCTATGAAGATTAATCAAAACGGAAAATAGATTTTCCCCTTTTTTACATGATCTTAGATAAGAGTTTAATCTGTTATTAGAAAAATTTATGTGGAAAAAAAATTAAAATTTCCATATTATGTAAAAGGTGAAACATATGACTAATATACAAAAAATATAAAATGAAATAAAACAACTTCCGCCTATTGAATTTGCTGAATTTCATGATTGGTTTGAAAAATTTGATGCTGAAAATTGGGACAGCCAGCTTGAAAGCGATGTTAGAGCCGGAGCGCTCGATGATATAGCGGAACAGGAGATAAGACATTTTAAAAAATATGCTTTGTAGCTTGCACCTGTTCTTTAAAACCTATTGACAAAACAAAAATATCATTATATAATTTACACATATTGTGTGCTGGAGTTTTTATGAGTAACGTAACGATTTCAATTGATGATAAATTACTAAAAGAAAGCCGGAAATATGCACAGGAACGCGGTTTATCATTAAACGCGTTAATCAGACAATTTTTAATTGAAACAGTGGAAAATAAATCAAGAAATTGGTTACATGAATGTTTTGAATTAATGGATAAAACACAAGCTAATTCCAGAGGGGGAAAATGGAAAAGGGAAGATTTGTACGATGTCTAAAATATTTTTGGACACTAATTTTCTTGTATATACAATTGACAATCATGATCCGGCTAAGAAGAAATTATCAAGGTTAATTTTAGAAAAAATAATAAATGAAAATACTCCTGTAATTTCAACCCAGGTTATTCAAGAATTATTCGTTACTCTTACCAAAAAATTAGATATAGAACCGCTTTTAGCAAAAAATATAATTCATTCATTTGAGCATTTAGAAATAGTATGTATAAGTATGAATATTATTAAGGAAGCAATTGATTGCAGTACTGTCAATAAATTATCATTCTGGGATTCTTTAATAATATGCGCGGCGGAGAACGCGAAATGTGAATTATTATATACTGAAGATTTAAATCACGGACAAATAATCCGCGGAATAAAAATAGTTAATCCCTTTTTATTATAGACGGGCAGTTAGCGGAGATGTGTCATTGTTCACTTTCTTTAATATTAAAAATCCTCGCTAACGTAAATACTACGACAGTCAAAACGTAAATCCCTACCAAAATCTAAATTATATCAACGTGTTTATAATTTAACAACACATTGTAACTAAAACGTAAAAAAACACTTATCGTAACAATATCTTAACATAAATGTCATTTTCGTAATAAGAATTACAATAATATGAATTGTGCTTCTTTAACTTTACATCAATATAGTGTTTAAATATTTTTATTTCTAAGAAACAGGAATATTGAAAATAAAACAATTGGAAGTTTATTATACCGGAGATTTTCATGTCCAAGAAAAAAATTCTTTTTATCGGCGGCTCATTAAACCAGACAACTATCATGCATCAAATTTCTAAATTTTTGGATAAAGAGTATGATTGTTATTTTGCGCCTTTTTACGCTGATAAAGGATATTTGAAATATCTAAAAGATAAAGGCCTTTTGGAGTTTTCAATCTTTGGCGGGGTTTTTAGAGGAAGGTCATTGAAATATATGAACGAGAAAAACCTTAAAGTTGACGAAGAAGGCAAAAACAACGACTATGATTTGGTATTGCTGCCTGTTGATTTATACGTTCCTTATAACATAAGAAACAAGCCAATTCTTCTCGTTCAGGAAGGCATGACTGACCCGGAAAACTTTTTTTACTATCTCGTTAAATGGTTTAAATTCCCGCGTTGGATGGCAAGTACTTCTGCATTCGGTTTATCCGATGTGTATCAAAAATTTTGCGTTGCTTCTGAAGGTTACAAAGAATTATTCATCAAAAAAGGCGTTAAAGAAGAAAAAATCGTTATAACTGGAATTCCTAATTTTGACAATATGAAGAAATATCTGGATAATGATTTTCCGCTAAACGGTTATGTTTTAGTTGCGACTTCGGATATGCGGGAAACGTTTAAATATGATAATAGGAAAAAATTCCTTAAGAAATGTGCAAAGATTGCAAAAGGTCGGCAGATAATTTTCAAGCTGCATCCAAACGAGAAATTCAAAAGAGCAAAAAAAGAAATAGAAAAATATGCCCCAGGTTCATTGATTTTCCGGGAAGGAAATACTGAAGAAATGATTGCAAATTGTGAGGTGCTTATTACGCAGTTTTCTTCCGTTGTTTACGTTGGCCTGGCTTTGGGAAAAGAATGTTATTCTTATTTTGATATGGGTCAGCTTAAAAAACTTCTTCCTGACCAAAACGGAGGAAAATCATCAGAAAACATTGCAAATGTTTGTAGAAGTTTATTGGAAAAAAAAATAGGTGAATATGAAAATAGTTACTGTCATTCAGGCGCGTAGGGGTTCAACCAGGCTGCCGGATAAAATTCTTCTGCCTCTTGCAGGAAGAGAATTATTGGTAAGAATGGTTGAAAGAGTATTAGCCGCAAAATTATCGGGTACTGTGGTTGTAGCCACAACGACGAATAAAGAAGACGATGTTATTCAGGAAATATGCCAAAGGGAGGGGTATAATTATTACCGCGGCCATGAGACCGACCTTTTAGACAGGCATTATAGATGCGCGTTGGAATTTGATGCTGAAGCCGTTGTTAAAATCCCTTCAGACTGCCCTTTAATTGACCCAAAAGTTATTGATAAAGTTTTATCCTTTTTTATAGAAAACGCAGATAAATACGATTTTGTCAGCAATCTTCACCCGGCAACATACCCTGACGGAAATGATGTTGAGATTACACATATGCATATATTAAAACAGGCATGGGAAAACGCGGAAAGGCAGCTTGAGCGGGAGCACACTACACCGTATATCTGGGAAAATGAAGACAAGTACAGGTGTGAAAATATCAGCTGGGAAACCGGATTGGATTATTCAATGTCTCACAGGTTTACTATTGATTATCAGGAAGATTATGATTTTATCAAAACTGTTTATGATAAACTTTATGATATAAATCCCGTTTTTAGGCTTGAAGATATTATAGCTTTAATTGAAAAAGAACCTGAAATCTATGAAATTAACTCCAAATATCTGGGAGTTAATTGGTATAGAAATCATATAAATGAATTAAAAACAATTGACAAAAGCCAAACCAGGCAAATTTAGTAAAAGGAAAAATAATGGATAAAAGTAGATTAGAAGAATTAAAGAAGATTGCTTTACAAGCAAGAAAAACCATTTTAAAGATGGCTGTGGGCCCGGGGTGTTTTGCAGGTTCATCTTTATCATTGGTTGACATTACTACGTATCTTTATAACGGATACTTAAATATTTCAAAAGATAATTTAGATGATGAAAACAGAGATTTTGTTTTTCTATCCAAAGGCCATACAGTTCCCGCGTTATACAGTGTTTTTGTGGAAAATGGAATACTGGATAAAAGCAGAATTGATAATCATTGGGACCCCAAAGATGATATATATTTGCACCCTAATAAAAACGTTCCGGGTATTGAATTTCATTCAGGCTCTCTTGGCCACGGCTTAGGCCTTGCTGTGGGTGTCGCGCTTGATTCAAAAATACGAAAAAACGGAAGCAAAGCCGTAGTAATTATCGGTGACGGTGAATTAAACGAAGGCTCAAACTGGGAATCACTTCTCGTTGCCATGACTTATAAACTGGATAATTTAATAATTATTATTGACAGAAATAAAATTCAAGCTAATAAAAAAACTGAAGACTTAGTTCCGCTTGAACCAGTTGAAGAAAAATTCAAAGCTTTCGGCTGCGCGGTAGAAAGAGGCAACGGTCATGACTTTGAATGGCTTGATGAAACTTTCAGCAAAATTCCATTTGAAACGGGTAAACCTAACGTAATAATCGCTGATACTCTCCGAGGTAAAGGCGTGCCCAGCATTCAGGAAAGAGTTGACAGATGGTATTGTAGTTTTAATGAAGATGAATACAAAGAACTCATTAAAGAACTTGAAAATAACGCGTAGTTAAAATAGATACAAGGAGAAATTAGTGGATTATCAAAGTATATTAAAAAAATTAATGAAAGAAGATGAGCGTTTCGTTGTAATGACAGCGGAAAACAGAGCGCTTTTAAGGGATTTCCCTGATAAATTAGAAGACCGTTTCGTTGATACGGGTATTACCGAGCAGGCATTAATAGGCTCAGGTGCAGGATTGGCATTAAGAGGGAGAATTCCCGTTATTCACGCTTTAGCCGCATTTTTATCAATGCGTTGTTTTGAGTTCGTAAGAACAGACGCGGGTTTTCCAAACTTGCCTTTAAAACTCGTTGCTTTTATCCCCGGGTTATTATCCGAAGGAAACGGCCCAACGCATCAAGCCATCGAAGATGTGTCAATAATGCGCGGTATTCCAAACGTACATGTATTTTGCCCGGCTAATGCGCAGGATTGTACTATCGGGCTTGAGAAAGTGTTAAAGTCACCCAATCCAACGTACATACGTTATAATACCCGTCAAACAGAGTTTAAACACAGCACTGATTTTGAAATCGGTAAAGCTGAAATTATATCAAAAGGCGAAGACGTTACATTATTAGTTTACGGAACTCTTTTTGAAGAAGCATTAAAAACAAAAGAAATGCTTGAAGCAAAGGGAATTAAAACGGGATTAATGAACTTAAGAATGGTTAAACCTTTGGACGAAGCCGCGATTTTAGACGCAGTGGAGAATACTAAAAATTTAGTTACCATAGAAGACCATTTTCTAACAGGCGGGTTATTCACAGCCGTATCAGAACTGCTGGTTAAAAATAACAAATCAATTCCTGTTTTACCAATTTCTCTTGAAGACCATTGGTTTAAGCCTGTGCAGTTAGATAAAATTTTAGAATTAGAAGGGTTTACTCCGGAAAAAATGAGTGAAAAAATCCAAAACAAATTTTTTAAGTAAGGAGAATAGCAATGTCAAATAAAGTTGCTTTTAATAAAGATTATCCAAATATAGAAAAATCCGAAGAGATTTTTAAACGCTCTCAGGGTTTAATTCCTTCACATACACAAACTTTAGCAAAAGGCCCATCTCAGTTTACAAGAGGCGTTGCGCCTATTTATCTGGAAAAAGGTAAAGGCTGCCATGTGTGGGATGTGGACGGAAACGAATACCTTGATTACGTAATGGGTGTAGGCCCTTTAAGTTTAGGATATAATTACCCTAAAGTTAATGATGCTATTAAAAAACAGCTTGATAAAGGAATTGTATTTTCTTTAGTTAATCCGCTTGAAGTTGAAGTTTCAGAGTTAATTAAAGAAGTTATTCCTAACGCTGAATCAGTTAGAATTAGTAAAACCGGGGCAGATGTAACAAGCGCGGCAATTAGAGCTGCGCGCGCGTACACAGGAAGAACAAAAGTTTTAGGCTGCGGTTATCACGGATGGCATGACTGGTATATTTCCGTTACTGATAGAAATAAAGGTATTCCGGAAGGTATAAAACAATTATCATTTACAATCAATTATAACGATATTGAATCTCTTGAAAAATCACTTGATGCTGATATAGCGTGCGTAATCATGGAGCCAACAGTATTTGACCCGCCGAAACCCGGTTACCTTGAAAAAGTTAAAGAGTTATGTGAGAAAAACGGAACTGTTCTGATCTTTGATGAGATGTGGACAGGGTTTAGATTAGCTTTAGGCGGAGCGCAGGAATATTTCGGTGTAACTCCTGATCTGGCAACGTATTCAAAAGCATGCGCTAACGGTATGCCCGTTGCCTTTATAACAGGTAAAAAAGAAATTATGCAGGTTTTTGAAAATGACGTTTTCTTTTATACAACATTCGGAGGTGAAGCTTTGTCACTGGCAGCGTGTAAAGCAACAATCGAAGTAATGAAAGAGAAAAAAGTTCAGGAATACTTGTTCGCAAAAGGGAAAGTATTAAAACAAGGTATTTTAGACCTTATTAAAAAACACGATATTTCTTATCTCAACCTGATTGGCTTTGAACCCAGAACTCTTTTAATCATAGACGGCAGTGCGGGAAACGTTTTAGAAATCAAATCCTTAATGCAGCAGGAAATGATTAAGCGTGGTATCCTATGGGCTGGCTATCATAATATTTCATTCTCTCATACTGATAAAGACATTGATTATACGTTAAAAGTATACGATGAAGTATTGCCTATTGTGAAAAAAGCCGTTGCGGATGGTAACGTAAGAGAGCAGTTAAAAGGCGAGCCTGTGTCCGCGGTATTTAAACGCGTCGGCCAGCCAAAAGTGAACTAAGGAACGAATATGTTAGAAGAATTTTCATTAAAAGGCAAAGTTGCCATAGTAACCGGCGCAGTGGGTTTAATAGGAAAAGAGCATTGCATAGCATTATCTGAAGCTGGAGCGAATGTTATTGCTGTAGATTTAAACGGAGAAAAATGCGCTGAAGTCGCGAAAGGCCTTGAAACCGAAAGCATAGGAGTTGGAACTGATATTACTGATAAAGCTTCACTTGAAAACTTAAAAGAAAAGGTTTTATCAAAATACGGCAGGATTGACGTTCTCGTTAATAATGCAGCGATAAACGAAATGTTTGAAGACCCGAATATGGCAGCAGAGCAGTCAAAGTTTGAAAATCTTCCTTTAGATATATGGAAGAAAATGGTTGATGTAAATATAACGGGTATGTTCTTAATATGTCAGGTTATAGGCTCTTATATGGCTGAACAGGGAAAAGGCAGCATTATAAACGTTGCCTCTACTTATGGAATTGTTGCTCCTGACCAGTCTATTTACAAAGACGAAAACGGAAACCAGAAATTTTATAAATCTCCGGCATACCCCACAACGAAAGGCGCTGTGTTAAACTTTACCCGTTACCTTGCTTCTTATTGGGGAAACAAGGGCGTTAGAGTTAACACATTATCACCGGGCGGTGTTGAGAATAATCAGGATGCTTATTTTCAAAAGCTGTATTCGGCAAAAACGCCTTTGGGTAGAATGTCTAAACGGACAGAATACCGGGGAGCTGTTGTGTTCTTAGCGAGTGACGCATCGAGTTATATGACAGGAGCTAATCTCGTTGTAGACGGCGGCTGGACGTGCTGGTAATATTTTAAGGATGAAAAATTGAGCAAGTATTTAATAGAAAAAATGCAAAAAGTAAAATATTTACTTACGGATTGTGACGGTGTTTTAACAGACGGAGCAGTTTATTATAATGATCAGGGTGAGGAATTAAAAAAATTCTATTACCGTGACGGAATGGGAGTAGAACGTGTTAGAAAGTTCGCGGGTATCGACGTGGGCATAATAACAGGTGAGAATTCCATGCCGCTTAAAAAACGGGCTGAAAAATTAAAAATTCAGGAATTACACCTTGGCATTAAGGATAAACTTAAAACCCTTGATGATATTCTAGAACGGCACAATTTAAAATATGAAGAGATTGCTTATATCGGTGATGATATGAATGATCTTGAAATTATAAAGAAAGTAGGTGTGTCTGCATGCCCCGCGGATGCATTTGACTATATAAAAGATTACGTAGATTATGAATGCAGAACAACCGGAGGCGGAGGCGCGTTCCGTGAGTTTTGCGAAAAAATAATATCTGCAAAAAAGAGAGGAGAAAACAATGAATAAAATCAAAGTTGGCGACAAATTCATCGGAGAAGGTGCACCTGTTTATTTTATTGCAGAAATAGGAATAAACCATAACGGGTCACTGGATTTTGCTAAAAAGATTATTGATGATTCGGTTAAAGCCGGTTGTCATGCAGTTAAGTTTCAAAAACGTACACCTGAGATTTGCGTTCCTAAAGAACAATGGGAAGTGCAAAGAGAAACTCCCTGGGGAATTATGTCTTATATCGAATACAAACATAAAGTTGAATTCGGTGAAGACGAATTTAAAGAAGTTGACCGCTATTGTAAAGAAAAAGGAATTGATTGGTTTGCTTCATGCTGGGATTTACCTTCTGTTGACTTTATTGAACAGTTTAACCCGGTAATGTATAAAGCAGCTTCCGCTTCTTTAACAGACCTTGAACTTTTAAAGAAAATGCAGGACACTGGCAAGCCTTTAATGATATCAACGGGTATGTCAACATGGGAAGAAATTCAATCAGCAGTTGATTACCTCGGTGAAGAAGGCCTTATGATTGCACATTCAACGAGCAGCTATCCTGCTCCTGTTGAAGAGTTAAACTTAAAAATGATTCACACTTTAATGGAAAAATTCCCGAAAAGCGTAATCGGATACTCAGGCCATGAAGTCGGCCTTGCTCCGACTTATGCATCCGTTGCTCTAGGCGCGAAGTTTATTGAGCGTCACGTTACTCTAGACAGGGCGATGTGGGGAAGCGACCATGCCGCAAGTGTTGAGATGCACGGTGTTGAGCGCTTAATGAGCCATATTAAAGACATTGAATCAGCTTTAGGCGATGGTGTTAAAAAAGTGTATGAAAGTGAAATGGGACCTCGTAAAAAATTACGCAAAGTAAAATAGATTAATTAGAAAACGCTAAAAAGCGTTTTCTATTTTTTTTTGGAGACATAAAATGATATTAATGGACTTAAATGATGAAAATCACGATTTTAAATTTAGCGGATTAATGCAAAAAGCATTTGTATTTTTAAAGAATCTTGACAATACAGCAGAAGACGGAGAGATTGAGATTTCCGGCCGAGATTTATACGCTGTAATTGCAACAGCTGAAACACAAGACCCTAAAGAAAGGTTTTATGAAGCGCATGATGAATATGTTGATATTCATTTAGTTTTACAGGGTGAGCAAATAATTAAATGGCTTCCGGTTAACAAGTTTTCTCCGGTTGAATACAATAGTGACAACGACTTTTATAAGTTTGAAGAAAACTTACCTGGTTCTGAAATTAGAATGCAGGATAAAAACATAGCAATATTTTATCCGGGTGACGCACATATGCCGCTTTGTAAAATAGACAAAGAAATGGAAATTCGGGTATGCGTTGTAAAGGTTAAGTTTAAATAACCGTGTTCACGGTAGTTTTAAGAAGAGGGTAGGCACATTAAGAAATATCTAAAATATTTAAACGTTTTATTTTTTTTAGTCGGAGTGGGTCTTTTCGCTTATATGCTTAAAGACGTGGGCATTGAAAGCTTATGGAAAAAAGTCGTTGAAATGGACTGGAGGATAATAATCCTTTTATCATTCCATGCTTTTTTCTTTTTCTTTCAAGCCTTGTCGTGGTGGAAATGTATTGACCATAACAAATCCAAAGCGAAATTTAAAGACGTTTATTTAATCAAAGCAACGGGTTGGACTGTAGCAGAAATAACACCGCTTGGTGCTGCAATGGGTGAAACGTTTAAAGGCTATTTAATAGGAAGGCACGTTGAAAAATCAACTGTAATATCATCACTTTTATTATACAATACAATTCACACTTTTGTTACCATATCCATGATAATAATCGGTGTAATTTTTCTCTTTACGCTTATACCAGTAACCATAGTAACCAAAGTCATTATTTTAGCAGTACTCGGTGTTCTTCTATTCGGATTATTCATGCTTGTACGCCAGCAGCATAAAGGCTTTATTACATCCATCATCACGTTGTTAATGAAGTTTAGTTTTCTAAAAGAAAAACTCGAAGCTAAACTCCCAAGAGCGCGTGAAGTAGACGAAGAAATGCGTCATTTCTGGCAAAACAAAAAATGGGATTTTATTCTGTCTTATATTTTTCAAATGAGCGCAAAAGTTGTTGAAGCTTTTGAACTATGGGTAATAATGCAGTTTTTAAATTATCCTATTTCTTTTTTACACGCGAGCTTTTTATTTATAATAACAGCCATGATATTTATAGTAGGTTTCTTTGTTCCTTCGCAAATAGGCGTTGTAGAGGGCGGAATGAACCGTTCGTTTAGTTTACTCGGTTTAAATCCCGTGTTCGGAACATTGATGGCGATTTTTAGAAGAATCCGCGTTGTATTTTGGATAGGCGTTGGGCTTTTAATAATTCTGCTTAAAGGCGCGTTTAGAAAAGCCAAGAGAGATGCGGAATTGGCAACGAAGAATCAGGCGTAGGAAATACAATTTTTTAATGTGGGCTAGTTTTTTAGCCCACTAGTTTTGGGATTCGCACGGGATGTTTGGTAGCTCGGTAGATTACTCTCGATTAAGTTCGAGTTTTACCGCTTTTTTAGCATCTTCCTGATTACATGTCTGTGGTGGACTAAACACCTTACCTCTTGCTTTTAACTCTCGATATTTTTGAATTAAGCTTCTTTTATAATTATACTGCTTTTCAAGTGAATAATTTAGAATCGTCGACATCCGAAATTCAATTCTTTTTGTAGCAGGAAAATAATAAATATTTATTATATCTGTCCAATAATACTTTGCATTTATATCATCACCATTTATTATAACTTTTAAATCTTTATCTATTCTCTGAAGATAAAATCGGCTATACAAAAAATCCAATTCAGATAATCCTCTTTCTTTTATTTTATCTTTTTTATTTTCATAAACTTCATCAAATTTTTTTCTGTCTTTTTCACTTAAAGCAATAACGTCAATTGAATCTATAGTATAAGCTTTTGGTGGTTTACGCTGATATTTATAACCAATGGATTTTAAAGCAATTTCGGGGGAGATATAACCG
>CALGPD010000348.1 GCA_937960625.1 uncultured Spirochaetia bacterium
GGGTATATAAAGAAGAGAAAATAGTAAGGGTTAAGATAATAGCCCCTAGAATGACAATAAAATTTTTCATGAAACTGAACTGCTTATTTAATTTAATAATTTCTTTTCTAACAACGCCTTTAATTTTATCACGGTACTTTTTTAAAAGTGTGCGGAATTTAATTAATATTTTATTAAAATTATTTTTATAATATGCTTTAGCCTCATCGAATTTATCCTGCTCCATAAGGGATTGTATGGTTTTACCTGCTTCATGAATTTTCTTATGAGGCTCTTCAAACTGTTTGAAAATTTTACGGATATCTTTGGACTTAAATTTTTCATTATTATGTTTATTAGAATAATACCATTTACCAAAGTGACATTTTCTATAATTAAGCTGCCCGGTGAATTTTTCTTTAAACATTAATGAATAGTTTAATTTTCTAACCCATTCTAAATGGTCTCTTTCAATTGATAGCAGAGTTGTGTTTATTTTTCTTAAATCTTCTATTTTGTGATATTCGGATATATTTTTTGAAACAATTATTTCCGATATAACAACCAGAGCGATAATCAGAATAGTAATAACTATGCTGTTAATTCTCATTTTAGTTTTTATTGATAATTTCATTTTTCAACCTTATCCGTTCTTCTTTTTATTATAATATTTTCTAACAAAAAAAACGCTTTAGTATGTTAAAAAAATACCTTATAAAAATAAATAAATAGTTTCAGAAAAAGAATTAAAATGAGTAAAAATAGTAAAACAATGGATCTATAGCGAATTAAAGCCGGAAATTTTTTAATCAAAAGTATTTTTATTTTATGGTTTTAAAAATAATTAATTTATCCTTGGCAGCAATATTTTCTGTACCATATTCTTTTGGATTCATCTAAGCTAATATTTTTAATATTTCCACATCAGGCAGTTGTATTGATATTTCCCCGTTCTATTTTTTAATTCCCAGTGGCTATAGTTTTTAAAAGTTAAAACTTTATGCGCGCCTTTTAACAGTGGAGTATAAAACGGTACACAAATCTGATCTCCTCTGCTCCGCATAACGTAAGTACGTGTAGGTTTCCCCTGCATTTCATTATCGCCATCCCCCGCGCTGTTAAGCCTTGTAACAAAAGAACCGGGAATAGGGCAAAGGCCTTTATCAGGTAAACACGTTGGAACTATCTTACATTTTAGTTGGCCGAAAAACCGGTATGTGCAGTGGCGTAAACCGTGATTTGCTCCGGCAATTGCAATAAAAGTTTTAACTTTTGAATATAGATTTCCTACAAGCATTGCTCTTCTTGCTAGTGTTACTCCCATTGAATGAGCTATTACCGCAACCCTACGCCCCGTGTATGCCGCGACTGCTTTAATAAAATTTTTAACTATACTTACCCGCATGCGTGAATGATTATTATACGCTGACATTGTAAAGGCTTTGTCCTGCCAATTTACAGCATACAATTCTTCTTTTTTCCACCCTTTTGCTTTCAGGTACGCATAAACGGTTCTCCAACCTTTAGTATCACCAAACTGCCCCCAGCACATGCTTCCGTTACCGTGGACAAAAATAACCGGGTCCCTTTTAGCCTGTTGTGAATTGTCCCCGCCGCCAACACCGCTGAAAGGGAAAGCGCCTTTATAACCGTGAGAATTGAGCCAATTATTAAAATGAGTTCCAAAACCTTTGGGCATTGAAAACAATGAAATGTTTAGTAAAATTAATGCAATTATAAGAGTAATTCTTTTTTTCATATATATACACCTCTAACATGCTGAATATGTAAATTGTTATATATTTAATTTGGTTTTTTTGCAAGTAATTATTTATAATATTACATTGTTTAATGATATTTTTTAAATAATCATAATACTGCTAAATACCGGTGTTATATTTGTATATATGCTTGGAGGTGTTCATATGAAGAAAAATCTATTAATATATTTAGTTATAATTGTAACAATAACTTTAAGCACAACGCTTAATGCAAGAGTTCTGCGTGTGGGTAGAAATCAAAACTATTCAAATATTCAGCATGCAATAGATAGCGCGGATAAAGGCGATATTATCACAATCATGCCAGGTATATATAGAACTACAAAAGCAATAAATATTGTGAATAAAACCAGACTGCGCATAGTAGGGCTGGAAAACGTAAAAATCTATCTTTCTAATCCTAGCGAAAATGTTATGAATATAAGAAAATCAAGTGGTATTATTATACTAAAACTTCATATGCAGCATAAACCCGGTATTGAGGGGTGCGGCGGCAGTGTTATTCTTGCTCAAAACGTAAAAATGCTTTCTATATTCAGTTGTAAATTAAACGGATGTGGTTCTATTGGTTTTCAGGCATATAGATGTAAAAATTTATTACTTAGGGATAATAAAATCTATAAAAACTCTTATTCGGGAATTGAAATCTATAATTGTTTTAATGTTAATATTACGAATAATTTAATTTATAATAATTATAAAGCAGGTACTATATCAGGGACCGTTAATGGAATTATTTCCAATAATAAAATTTATGGAAATAAAAAACCGTTTACAAAGAGAAATAATCAAAGACTTAGCTGGAGTAATCCCGGACAGGATGTTAATAATGTAGAAAAAGACCCTTCTAATATGTTACTCGTTGGCAGGGGAAGAAAATACACAGATATACAAACAGCAATTAATGCTGCCCGTGACGGAGCAACGATAAGAATTTACAGCGGCACTTATAGAACGAATAAGGCGATTAAGATTCATAACCGTAAAAGGCTAAAAATTATCGGGCTAAGAAGAGTGTATATTCATTGTTCCGATACTTCCGCGGATGTAATGGAAATAAAAAATTCAACGGGAATATTTATTTTACGCCTAATAATGAAACATTCTCCAGTTGTCAGCGGCTGCGGAGGCAGTGTGTTAGCAATACGGAACAGCAGTCAAATAATGATAGCCAAATGTGTGCTAAACGGCTGCGGTATGATTGGGGTACTTGTAAGCAGGTCTGAGA
>CALGPD010000349.1 GCA_937960625.1 uncultured Spirochaetia bacterium
GGTTTTATCTTATCAATATATTTCTTTATCAAAGCGCTAATCTTATAATTTTATATTTCCAGTATAAATATAAATGTTTAATATTAAATGACATTTTAATTAAAAAATTACATACTAATAAAATCCATAAATGTTAGGAATCAAGAAATTTTAAACCGACTTTATATGCACAGTCTTCATTATCAGCTTCAGATATCCATATAACTTTTGCCTTTTTATTTAAATCAGGGTTTTCATTATTAGCATCAAATATTAGTTGTAGAAAATCACCTTTGGATAGTTTTTCATCAGTATTAAAACATATCCCTTCAAGGCTAATATCCATGGCTTTACCAGATGATACGTTGGTTTTATAATATTTACCGTTCTTTTGTTTTAACAACGAAAATGACACTGACCAGTCCACAGGTATTCTCTTTTTCGTTCGGCGCTCATGACCGTATAAGCAGATTTTATCCTTACCGTCAGCTTTTGCTGAATACATAGCTTTATCCGCTTTAATAAACAATTCTTCTTTATTCTCCGCGTCAATAGGGTATACGGCAATTCCTGTGCTAAAAGTAACGGATTTATTATCCTCAAATACAATCTTACTAAATTCTCTACGCACTCTTTCAATTGCATTAACTGCATCAGTACCGGTTATTTCAGGCATAATAACAACGAATTCTTCACCGCCGTATCTGCAAATAATATCTTCTGATCTTAAAACGCTTTTAACAACTTTTCCAAAACTTTCTAAAATTGTGTCGCCGCAAATATGCCCATAATTATCATTGTATGTTTTAAAATTGTCAATATCTATCACGCACATAGAAAGTCTGCGCTTATATCTTTTAGCACGTTTTAATTCTTTTTCAACAATGTCTTCATAATATTTTCTATTAAATAATCCTGTTAGTTCGTCTATTAAAGCAAACTTAACTGTTTTTTCATACAATTTTATCTCAATAATTTTAGGATTTTTTATTTTCTTGTTTTCGTTAATGAAATAATCAAGCATAGCAACTCTAAAATTAATTTCCTTACCAATCCTCGATGACATAAGAGTTTTATGATCCATTATGCTTTTCCAATTTTTTGAAGCTTCCTCTGGAGTAAACTCAAGATTTACAAGAACTTTAAATAAATCAACGAAAAAATCATCTCCGCTTTTTTGGTGCAAAACGTTAAATTTATGAATAATGTATTGCTCATTGCCCTGATCTTCATCTAAAATGTCTATTATTTCCTTCTCAATTTTAGAGTGAATTTCCTTAGTATCTTGAATTTCTTTTTTTAATTCAATCATTTCTTTTCTGCTTAATTCATGGACTTTTTTATAAGCGCTTACTAAATTATTCGTTTCTTTTAACTCTTTGTGGGATAATCCTTCTAAAGCTTGATATGCTTCAATAATTTGTTCTAAATCAGCTTTTTCGATTTCAAGTTCTTTAATTCGATTTTGATAAATTTCTTCATGGTCTTTTATAGACATAATATCCCCGGATTAATTATATTGATTTTTGTAAATGATATTAAATATAAATGTAAAATGAATGATATATTGTAGAACTTATATTTAATTATAATAATTTTCGTAACATTTAAGCAAATTTTTATACATAAAATCGTAAAAACAAGTTGAAGATTATGATTATTTTTTATATAAGCCTGACTCATATGCTTTCCCCATCCCCAGCCGTTCTTTAACCGGGGGATGAGTATAAAAAAGCATCCTATAAAAAAGGTTAGGGGAATAGTTCGCATACCGGTGTTTTGAAGATATTTTAACTTCTGAAGACATAAATGCTTTTACGTTATTTGTAAGCTTTAAACTCGTTATATCTGCATCCCGCTCCATTCTTCTTGAAACTGAATTAATCAGTGGTTTAGCAATCCAAAAAGAAAAGACAATTAAAATAAAAATAACGGGTAAATGAAAAGCAGGGTCATGATTTCTTTCCCGTAAATAATCCATTAAGTATGCTATTATAAAGAAAAATGCAAATAGAATAAAAGGATTGGATAACGGATATAAAAAGAATCCTATCCATATGTGATGTTTTTTGTAATGGCCTAATTCGTGAGCAATAATAGATATAATTTCATCATGCGTATAGTTTTTAATCAAAGTGTCGTATAAAACGATTTCTTTTGTTGGGCCGATACCGGAAACATAAGCGTTTGCGGCTTTTGTGCGTTTTGAGGCATCGACGACGAACAGGTTTTTAACTTTAACATTGTTTTTTGAAAGAAATTTATGAATTTTTAAATTGAGTTCATTTTGTTCCATTTTTTCAAAATTGTTAAACATGGGAGTAATAAAAACGGGAAACACAACTGTCATGATAAAAGCAAATACAAAAACAACCGTAGAAGCCAAATAAGGAAATGATTTTCTGTATTTATAATAAATATACATCCCTATTGATAAAATTATTGAAAAACCCAAAGCCAATAATGCTCTGGATATAAAATAATCTTTTAAGAATAATGCTATAGGAGTGTGTATGATTTTATAAGATTTTAAATGAAAATGGGAAATAAATGAAAGGGGCAGGCTAAGTAAACCTAGATATATAAATGATATAAAAAACGAATAAACAAAAGAACGTATGAAAATTTTATCAATACGTTTTGTAAGTTTATAAAAAAGTTCTTTTCCAAATCTGGATCTGTATAATAAAAACAATATTCCCACTTGATATAATAAAAATGAAAACGCTATTAATACTCTCTGGTTAAAATATTTTTTCCCTGTTTGTATTTTCTCTTTTGAAAAATATTTTTCAACGTTAATTTCCGAAATAGGCCTTTTAGGTTCGGTAATTAAATACGTTGTAAATAATATTAAATATGCTCCAATACATATAAATAAAACATATGCTATTCT
>CALGPD010000350.1 GCA_937960625.1 uncultured Spirochaetia bacterium
CTATCTTCATTATTATTTTCCGTATCTAATTTTTCATCCTGAATTTTATTTACATTGGTACTAGAGGACTGCGGGTATTCAATCCTTGTATGAAAAACACCGGCTAAAATTCTATAAAACGCCTGAGATATTTTTCTTAATTCGTTTAATGTTAATCCGCTTTCTGATAATTCCTCTTCAACAAATTTATTATTTATAATTTCGTTAATCAACTGCTTTATTCTCATTGATGACGGCTTTTGTAATGTTTTACTCGCTGCTTCTACACTATCCGCAAGCATTACTATTGCTGTCTCTTTTGTTTTAGGTTTAGGCCCTTCATATCTAAATAAATGCACATCAACTTCATTTGATTCTTCGGTTTCTTTTTGAGCAAGCCGGGCTTTTTCAAAAAAAAACCTTATGGTAGAATCACCGTGATGTTGCTCTATAAAATCAATGATTTCTTGCGGAAGTTTTAATTCATGTGCTTTTTCAACACCGTTCTTTACATGTGACTTAATAATTGATGCGGAGAGTGAAGGAGTAAGTTTATCATGAGGATTCTCCCCGCCGCCCTGATTCTCAATAAAATATCTGGCATTACCCAGTTTTCCTATGTCATGAAATATGGAACCTACTCTTGCGAGTAAAGAATTAACTCCTATTTCTTCAGCGGCTGCTTCTGAAAGATTTGCCACCATTAAAGAATGATGATAAGTCCCGGGTGCTTCAATTAACATTTCTTTTAATACAGGCACATTTAGGTCGGATAATTCCATTAATTTAAACGTTGTTGGTATTTTCAACACATTCTCAAAAAACGGCATAATACCGATTGCAACCACAGAACAAATAATTCCATTTACAATACCATACAAGCTGCTTTTATACCAAATTTTTATTGAAAGTTGAAATATTAGAATATAAGAAGAAATTAATATAAAGTTAGAAATACCAATTAAAATTCCTGCACGAAAAATTTTTGTACGTCTTTTTATATCTCTTAGAGAAAAACTAGCAATACCGCCGGAAATTAGAAAAATGAAAATGGAAATAAAATTATTTCTACCAGAAACCATCATTCCTGTAAAAAACATAAAAGTTAAAATAAAATTTACATTCATTGCAACTTTACAATTAAGCAATATTGAAAGGCAAATTCCGGTTATACCTATTGGAATTAGTAAACTTATCAAAATATTTGAATCTTGCGGTGTCGACTTAAAAATAGCATGAAGCATTATCATATTTACAATTATGAAAAAATATATTAAAAAGAAATTACGGAAACTTTTTAGCTCGGTTTGAAGAGTGTAGTTTAAGAAAAAGATTATTGATAAGGTAAATACAACGAGAAATAAATTTATACCAATAAAATTAATTATGGAAAAACCTTTCTCTTTTATATACTTTCTATAATATCTGAGTTTTGACATCGCAAATGCTGAAATAGGTTTTCCCCGTTCTATAATTCTTTCACCTTTTTTTAAAATTATATGAATAGGTTTTGTATTAGATAATATTCTTGTAATATTCTGTTCGGTCATTATCTGATTTATAGTTAAATTCGGCTTTAATACTGTGGCAATAAGTATAATAACCGAGTTTAGATATTTAATTTTCCTATCTTTTACCATTGTTTGTAAATACCTAATTAAAATATCCGTCTTAAAAGGATATTCAAAAATTGTTGAAACATTCTTCTTGAGGTATATAATATCAGTACCGCCGTCTTCATTAGTCATTATTTTCCGCACATTGATTTTGGACGTTGATTTTCCCAATAAAGTTTTAGGATTACCAAAAAAAACGCCTGCTTCAAGTAAAGAAATCATATACTTTATTGTCATGGTTTCAATATCTGTATTATGAACAAATCTGGCAATTTGTTCAAGAGTAATAGAATCAAGTGGTTTTATTTTCCTTTCATTTAAAAAAGAATTTATCCTCTTTTCAATCTGCGGGTTAAAACCTTTTTTTAATTGAGCAAAAATTTCCTGAAAAATTTCCACATAGTATTCTTGATTACTTAAATCAAGATCGACTACAGGTGGAATATTTCGTCTTATTCTTGTTTTAGCAATTTCCGTAGCTCTTTTATCAATTATGCTAAAAAATTTTCTATTGATAACGGTTTTATCTGCAATATCACCAACTCTATAATTTCTCACGGTTTTTGATAAATATGGGAATAGGAAAAGAAAAAACAGCAATAAATACATCAGTAAATAAACAAGCCATCTATAGATTTTTCGTTTTGAAAAAACATTTTTAAATAATTCATGCTTAGATACATTATTAGCAATCTCATTTGGGCGGATGCGGCTCTTTTTGCTTTTAGCCATTTATCTTTTCTCACTTTTTTCAAAGACTTCAACTATCTTTTTAACAAGTCTATGCCGTATAATATCTTTATTATTAAACTCTACAAATCCAATCCCGTCAATATCTTTTAAATATTTTACTGCAAATCTAAGCCCTGATTCTACTCTGGAAGGTAAATCAATTTGAGTAACATCTCCGGTTACAACGACTTTTGAACTTGAACCCATTCTGGTTAGAAACATTTTTAATTGGGTGATTGTAGTATTTTGTGCCTCATCTAAAATTATAAAAGCGTTATTTAAAGTTCTACCCCGCATATAAGCAAGCGGAGCGATTTCAATCTGCTCACGTTCACGGTAACGGGAATATTCTTCATATGGGAGCATTTCGGTTAATCCGTCTAAAAGAGGCCTTAAATATGGATTTATTTTTGCAACCATATCACCGGGTAAAAAGCCAAGCGATTCACCTGCCTCCACTACCGGACGGGTTAAAACAATTCTATTTTTACTCTCTGAAACAAGAGCATTAATTGCCATGGCAACCGCAAGATACGTTTTTCCCGTCCCCGCTGGCCCGATACAAAAAACGAGGTCATTTTCCTGAACAGCTTTAACATAATCAAGCTGTCTGTAATTTTTCAACCTTAATTTTTTGCCCGGCTTTGAAATCACAATTGAGCGCATGGTTAAATCATCAGCATCAGCGTCAGGGTTTTCCTTTAAGTTCTTGACGATATATTTTAATTCATCATCGGGAGAACGCCCTTTTTCACTCATATTAAACAAATGAAACAAAGCTTTTTCAGTTAAAAGAACATCTTCATCAGGTCCGGTAATTTTCAACTCATTACCCCGGGAAAAAACTTTTACGTCAAATTCCTGCTCAATCAGCTTTATATTTATATCATTTTCACCGAAAAATAATAGCGGGTTTGTTAAATTTTCAAAAATTATTTCTTTTTTCACAGATTAGAAAACTATTCTCCTCCGTCTTCAGGTAAATCCAATTTTATATATAACTCCTCTAGTTGAGTTTCAGGTACTTCTGAAGGAGCAGAACTCATTAAACAAGAACCTTTTGAGGTTTTTGGAAATGCAATCACATCCCTGATTGATTTTCGTCCCTGTAATAACATACAAATTCTATCAAGCCCGAATGCTATCCCGCCATGAGGTGGCGCGCCGTATTCCAAAGCATCGAGTAGAAATCCAAATTTATCACGCGCATCCTGCTCGGAAATATTTAATAATGAAAACACTTTACTTTGTAAGTCACGGTTATGAATACGGATGCTGCCTCCGCCGAGTTCAATTCCATTCATTATTAAATCATAGGAATCACTTTTTACTTCAAGAGGCTTATTATCGATTTTATGGATATCACCGTTTTTAGGCGCTGTAAATGGATGATGAACACTATCTAAACGATTTTCTTCATCATTTTCCTGAAATAAAGGAAAATCGATTACCCAATGAAGCGCGATTTTCTTTTCGTCAATTAAACCTAAATCCTTACCTAATTCCAACCTTAATGCGCCTAAAGATTCAAGAACCACTCTTTCTTTATCAGCTACAAACAACAATAAATCACCGTCTTGAGCGCCCATTTTTTCAATTAATTCTTTCTGTAACTCTTCAGAGAAAAATTTAACAACAACGCTTTCAAGACCACCGTTCTGCATTTTCATCCAGGCAAGGCCCTTTGCGCCGTATCTACCTACAAACTTAGTGTACTCGTCAATATCTTTGCGGCTGAATTTTGCACCGCCTTTTGCATTAATACACCTGACCATACCTTTTTTCTCGATAACACTTTTGAATACTTTAAAATCACTTTTTTTTGCAATATCTTCAACATCGATAATCTGCATATCAAAGCGTAAATCAGGCCTGTCAGAACCGTATTTAAACCATACATGGTCGTATGTTAAACGTGGTATCGGCAACTCAATATCAATTCCGTAACACGTTTTAAATAAATAATGAAACATTTCATCCATAAGTTTCATTAATTTTTCAGAAGTAATAAAACTCATCTCAATATCTATCTGTGTAAACTCAGGCTGCCTATCAGCACGCAAATCTTCATCACGGAAACAACGTACAATTTGATAATATTTTTCCATGCCTGCAACCATTAATATCTGTTTAAAAATCTGCGGGGATTGCGGCAAAGCGTAAAATGAACCCGGGCTAAACCTACAAGGAACGAGAAAATCCCTTGCGCCTTCTGGTGTAGATTTATTTAAAATAGGAGTTTCTACATCTATAAAACCGTAATTATCTAAAAATTCCCGGATAGTTTTAGTTACTTTATGCCTCATCCTGATATTATCAAGCATTTCCGGTCTGCGCAAATCAAGATAGCGGTAAGTCATTCTTTGCTCTTCACCGGTATCAATTCCGTCTTCAATTAAAAACGGCGGTGTTTTGGATTTATTAAAAATTTCCAATTGAGTTACCATAACTTCAATTTCACCGGTATGCATTTTGGGATTTATGTTTTCTTTTGTCCTTGCAATTACTTTTCCCCTGATTCCGATTACATCTTCTGAGCGCAACTGGTCAGCAGCTTCATGACAGCCTTCATCGTATTGAGGGTTAAAAACTATCTGTACAATTCCCGTTCTATCTCTAAGGTCGATGAAAATAACACCACCGTGATCCCTGCGACGGTTAACCCAACCGTTTAAAATAATTTCTTCATCAAGAAGTTCTTTAGTTATTTCTCCACACCATTTCGTTCTTATTATATGTTCCAATTTTCTATAAATCCTTTTTCTGTTTTCTTTTAAGAGATTAAAATAAAAATAGTGTCAACCATTTTGTCAAGTAAAATAATGAATTAATAAGTGTAATTATAATACAAATAATAATAAATTTCATTTATGCAAAAGAATAGAAATATTTAATTCCATTTACCATATTCTACAAAACTATATAAAAAACCGGATTTAGCAATCATAAAAAACTTCTTTGTTATTAAATTCAACTGATAAAACACATATTAATTTTAAAATATTGTTTGAAAATCCGTTGCTAAAATCAGTATTTTTACTTAGATTTTTTAAAACTTGAAAAAAGGTTTTTATCAAAATATGGAAAAAATAAAATCATTATTAAATAAAATAAGTTCACTGCTTAAGAATAAATTTGTTAAAATTTTGTTATATATAGGAACGTTTTTACTATTTTTCGTTCTAACTGTTGTGGTTTACGTTTTAATTATGAACTCTCCGGTAAAAATGAAAAAAGATAAAGTCGCATTTCAGGTTAAACGGGGGATGCACGTTAAAAGGCTTTCTGTAAGTTTAAAAAATAAACGTTTAATAAAAAGCAAATTCCTTTTTTATGCTCTGGCTAGAATGAAAAAACTGCAACGGAAATTAGTCCCCGGTTATTATTATATAAAAAAAGGCATGTCAACTACTGATATTGTAAATGTTTTTGCCAATAAAAAGTTTATAAAAATTAAAATAATGATACCTGAAGGTTTAACAAATCTGGAAATTGCAGAAAGGCTTGAAAAGGAAAAACTTTTTTCAAAGCAGGAATTCTTACACGTTGTAAGTGATACAAAATTCTTACGTAAAATAGGCATAAATGCTCCTACTGCTGAAGGTTATCTTTTCCCTGCAACATATGTTTTCCCATATGGAGTAACACCCAAGCAATTTATTGCTAAAATGGTTAAAAATTTTAGAAAAATCACTGGTTCATTAGAATCAAGTAATTCAAGACTAAGTTTTCATCAAAAAATAATTCTGGCAAGTTTAGTAGAAGGCGAAACATATATAAAAGAAGAAAGGCCAAAAATTGCAGCAGTGTATCTAAACAGATTAAAAATCAGAAAATTACTTCAAGCATGCATAACAGTTAAATATATAAAAATGAGTGAAATTATTAATTTACGCAAGCAGATTAAAACTCTGAAAAAAAAGCTTAAAAACGAAAAAAATGAAAATGAAAAGCGAAGGCTAAAAAGAAATATAAAAATCTTAAACAAACGCGCTACAGTCATCACATACAGAGATTTAAAACGAGAAAGCCGGTTCAATACTTACATAAATCCGGGACTGCCACCCGGCCCTGTATGCAATCCAGGCCTGGCATCCATAAAAGCGGCTTTCAGCCCGGATAAAAATAATTATAAATTCTTTTTCTGGCATAAAGGCAACCAGCATCATATTTTTTCCCGGACTTATAGAAGCCATCTTAACAAATTAAATAGAATGAGAGCCCGTTTAGGTATTAGAAATTAAAAAATAGGGATACGTTTTGAATATTGGAGTTGTTTGTCATCCTACATACGGAGGTTCCGGGGTTATTGCTACCGAGTTAGGCTTACAAATGGCTGAAAAAGGGCATAACGTACATTTTATAACATTCGAAAAACCCGTTAGAATTACATCCTATACAAAAAACGTATTCCTGCATGAAATCGATATCCCAAACTACCCTGTTTTTAAATATCCCCCTGTTTCTCTGGCGATTTCTGCTAAAATAGCTGAAGTCTGCAGGAATGAAAATATTGAAATTGTACACGTTCACTATGCACTGCCTTATTCAATTTCTGCGTATATTGCAAGGGAGATGCTTGATAAGAAATTTAAAATTATCACTACATTACACGGTACTGATATTTCAGTAGTGGGACAGGATTCCGCGTTTCTAGAAACCGTGCAATTTGGAATAAACAATTCGGACATGGTAACATGTGTATCAAATTATTTAAAACAAGTCACAATTAATGAATTTTCAATTAATAAAGAAATTCACGTTATACCAAACTTTATTAATCACAATATATTCACACCGGAAATGAAAAATGATTGCCCGTTTCTAAACATGAACGAAGAAAGAACCATAATGCATTTATCTAATTTTAGGCATTATAAAAATGTAGAAACAGTTGTAAAAATATTTTCAGAAATTAACAAAACAGTTAAATCGCGATTAATCCTAATCGGGGAAGGCCCTGTATTAAACAATGTGAGAAAAACAGCAAAAGAATTAAACGTTTTGGATAAAGTAATATTCCTTGGGCATCAAACTTATGTAGAGGCAATCCTGCCGTATGCGGACCTTTTTATTTTTCCATCCATAGAAGAAAGTTTCGGCGTTGCTTTATTAGAAGCAATGTCATGCGGAATATGTTTTGTTGCATCAAACTCAGGAGGAATACCAGAACTAGCAGGCCCTGATTTAAAATCTTTATTATTCAACTATGATGATATAAAAGGTATGGCACAGAAAGGGATTGAAATTTTATCTAATCAAAATTATTGTAAAAAATTAAGTTCTTTAAGCCGGAAACGTGTTATTGAAAATTTTAACATGGAAGTTATTGTTGATAAATACATTGAATTATATAATATGGATTAGGAAGATAATTGTTCTATTGCCTCTTCAATCGAATCGTAATAATTTACTATCTCTCCGATTTCGGCAAGCTCAAGAACGTATTTAACATTAGGCTGACATCCTGCTAAGTTGACTTTGCCTTTAATTTTTTGTGCAGAAATTACGATCATTGATATTCCTGATGAGTCCAAATAATTTACATCACTTAAATCAAGAATGAATTTTTCAGGAGCAATGTCTTTTATATTTTTATCAATGCTGCTTTCTATTTCATCCTGAAAAAATACGCTAAACTCACCTTCAAATTTAATTATTTTTAATCCATTGTTTTCTTGAACAGAAATATTCATAATATTCCTCATTAATATTAATATTAATATTTTAATTACGTAAAATCGGTATTTTTAAAATATTTTTTCATCCTTAATAAATTTCCTGTATCAGTATTTTTAAATTCCACTTCATCCATAAGTTTACTGTAAAGAAAAACCCCGAGCCCGTTAGTTTGAATTTCATTCCGCTTTCGCGGAACAATCTGATCAGGAGAAACTTTTTCACCAAAATCATAAATATGACATTCAAAGGATTCTCTGGATAAATCAATATCAATGTTAATTTGCTTATCATTTGAAAATTTATAAGTATGCTGAATTACATTGATAATAGCTTCGTGAAAAGCAAGACGAATATTGAACATTGTACGCTTGGTAAGTTCAAGTTCATCAAGTTCTTTCTCAAGTTCATTTTCAAAATTATGAACTTCTTCAAATGTACTTTTTAGTGTATACCGCATTAGATACCAACATAAAATATATTAACATTTCTGTCAAGCAAAATTATTACCCCTAATGTTAAAAAAAATAATTTTATTAGTGTTTACTATTTTACCACTTAAATTTACCAATATTTCATGATAAATTGTATAAATATTTATTTTCAACCCTAATCTTTGTTCAAACTAAAAATATTTCCCTAAATTTTTTACTCTGTTTAAACTAAATCTTTTTATTTTTAAAATACTCTACTAAATTAGTTTTATTATATATTTTTGTATGGTATAATCATAAATATCTATAAGGGAAAGACAAATGATTAAACAGCTGAGGTTTACACGGGCGTTTTTATTTACTTTGAGAATATTAATACGTTATGCAATAGTATTTATAATTAGAAGATTACTTCCGGGCAGAATGGCTGACAGTCTGCTTAACTATACTAATAAAAGAGCGGCAAAAAAAATAAAAAGATATATCTTCAGGCTAAGAGGTTTATACATAAAACTCGGCCAATTTCTCGGTATGATGACCAACCTATTCTTTAGAGAATTTATCGAACAGTTAGTTGAACTGCAAGACAGTGTACCTCCTATGCCTTATGATTTAATCAAGAAACGCTTTATTTCTCAATGGGGTAAAGAACCAGTAGACATATTCTATAAGTTTAATAAAACACCCATTGCCGCAGCGTCTTTAGGCCAGGTACACATCGCCGAAAACGAAGACGGTACTAAACTTGCTGTAAAAGCACTGTACCCTGATATTGAATACCTTGTAACTCATGACTTACACGCTTTAAAAGCCATTTCAAAATTAATTCAATTTTTCTTCCCCTATTACGATATGGAAATAGTGTACAACGAATTTTCCGCAATGGTAAAACGGGAAGTTAATTACGAACTGGAAAAAGACAACATCCATATATTTAAACAAAATTTCAGCAATGAACCGGATTTTATATTCCCTGAAGTTATTAATGAATATTCGTGCGAAACCATACTGACCACCGAGTATTTTGACGGAATAAAAATTAACGATATTGATAAAATAAAGGCAGCGGGATTGTCTCCGGAAAAAGTTTCCAGAAACGTTGTAAAAGCTTTTTGTAAAATGATTTTCACTGACCAGTTTTTTCACGCTGACCCGCATCCCGGAAATTTTTTCGTGCTGCCCGGGCATAAAATTGCTTTTGTGGATTTCGGTGCTGTTGAAACCCTGTCTACGCGCATGAAACTTTTAATCCGTAAACTCGTTAGAGCAATTATTGTAAGGGATATTCCTAAAATAGTTGAAACACTTGAAGGGCTTGGAATGATTTCCAACAAAGCGGATATAGAACAAATTGAAAACATGATTTCATACAGATACGATAAACTCGCTAACTTAAAAATAGACTCATACCGCGACTTAAACTTTAAAGATTTCAACGAACTTGAAGATTTAAAAGCACTGGATTTACGTTTATCCGAAATACTGCATTATTATCAAATGCCTAACAACCTGCTCCTCCTGGGCAGAACAATTACTCTCTTATCCGGCCTGGCTGTTGATTTAAACCCAAAAGTTAACATCTTCCAGATTGCCTGGCCCTATGTTAAAGATTTTATATTCGGAACCGAAGCATCATTCAAAGAAATCATAAAAGAAAACGCTCTTCCATTCGCGCGCAACGCGGTATCAATCCCGGAATACGCGCTAAAAACCATGAACACGATTAACAGCGGAAAAATCAAAGTAACTTTAAAAGATTTCAACAAAGACGTTAAAAAAGTCTACCGTTTAGGTCACCAGCTTATTTACTCGTTGTTTGTAATCGCTTTTCTTGCTTTCGGAATGGTTTTCTTCCTTAATAATAAGCTTGAGTTTGCCAAATACTGTGTTTACGCCGCGGGAGTATTCGGATTTTTCCTCGTTGTTTCATTTTTCAGAAACCGGCGATTCTGACGTTAGATTTTTTTTACCGTATATGGACGCAATATAAATAAATCCCCCAGCCTGCATGGCAACACGTTGGTTTTATCAAGCCCCCTTTAAAATAAAGAGGGCGGATGGTTTTTGCGATATGGAAAAATGCACTCTATAGAGACTTTACAACTTTTTATAGCTTTCAGAAAAAAATGCTTGAGGAGTATGGGGAGAGGTTGTATTATAGTTAATGTTTGATATATTGAATATACGAGGCGTTAAGTTCGGAAATCTCCTATTCTCTTGCACATGAATAGATTAACTTTTCGTTGTTGACTACGGTGTAGAAAATGTGTAGAAAATGTGTAG
>CALGPD010000351.1 GCA_937960625.1 uncultured Spirochaetia bacterium
ACATAATATACCCAATATAATAATAATGTATATTTGTGTATCAGTAAAATAAATATGTTAAAAAAAAATAAAAAAAACCCGGCATTAATATTACCGGGATTTATAATTAATGTTTTATTTGAAAGCTGACGCTGGTAGAGTTCCTTTTTTAATACATAGATCCCAAAACATGTTCGCGTTTTCTCTAAACTCATCTGTGTCCATCTTAATTCTGCTGATATTTGCAAGTGTTTGTTTTTTAACAAAACCGTTCTTAATTATCTGCACTCCGGCATCAAAAGTTTCTTTTAATACCCTTTCCGTTTCTTTTTTAAACATAAATATTTTTAAAGCTTCGGACGCGGGCCTGTATATCTCCGCGATTATTTTCGCGCCTTCAGGCATATGCGATGCTGAGACCATATGGAAATGAGCTGAAAATTGGTCAAAATGTTTAACCTCAGGAAAACCGCACACTCCAATCACAGCAACGAAGTTATTTTTTCTTTTCCATTCTTTACGGTGCGGATGCGTTGTTCCGCCTTCCATTTCAACTAAATAGGGTTCTAATGTAAAAAGTGTTCTTTCCATATAAGTTTTAAGTTTGGAATACATTCCAAAGTGGTAAAGCGGAGAGGCATATACAACGAGGTCAGCATCGCGTACTTTTTTTGCGATTTCCATTACATCGTCATTTATAACGCATTTTCCCGGGGTCTTTGTCCAACAGGAAAAACAGCCCATACAATTTTTAATATCGTATTTATTTAGGTACATTGTCTCTGTATCCGCGCCTTGAGATTTACAGCCTTTTAGAAACTCATCAAGGATTATTTCAGTCATACTTCCTTTTGGGGCTCTGGGGCTGGCTTGAATTGCAACAACTTTTTTAATCTGACCCGGATTTGCTTTAAAAAACTTTTTATTTAATAAGGATAGTTCGGAGGATTGATTATCACTAGAGACTTTTGTTGAAGCTTTTGCAGAGCCGTTGCTTGACGACATAAAAATATCCTGAAACGTTCCAAGAGCGTTTAAATCACCTTTTATCTCATACATTCCTTTAAGGAAAGCTTCCGCGCCTGATACTTCGCCCTTGGCAACGGATAAAAATACATCTGCCGGAGATTTAAATGTAAAATCTGCATTCGGTATTTCACCTTCAAGCACTTCACATTTTCCGTTATTAATTATCATATTTACTTTAAAGTTTTCATTTCCATAAATATCAAACTGAACTTTAAGGGATTTGCCCCGGGCTTTTTGCTCGTCAAATACCATGGGCATGCCTGTTATTGCCATATAAGCCGAAGTGAGATAACTTTTATCGGAATTCTTTTCTAAATATGCCAATTTCTTCTGTAGATAAGGTACACCGTATTTAACAGAAGGTATACCTATTATAAACTGACATACAATTGGAACGATAATTCTTACAGCGAGAATATTTGAAAACTGAACTAAAAAGCTTATTGTAAAAAGAACTACCCAGAAGTAGTTTAAAAATAAATTAATTACTTTATACAATCTCGTTGTATGAAACGCTTCAGGCACCATGTCTTTTGCGAAATAATTTGTAAAAGGTTTAATTTTAAGCAATGGAGGAAATAAGGATATTATTAGAAGTGATAAGTATATCAAACTTTCCGGCTGTTTTAAAAATATAGAAATAATTCCTTTGCCGCTTAATAAACTAACGTATTTATCCTGCCCCATTGTAAAAGTCAGTATAGTAAGGCCTAAAAAGGAAATAAAAAATCCAAATGAAAAATACATTTTATTTTTCACAGCAGTTTGCACAATAATAACGGATAAATATCCCGTTGTTATTGCCAGCAGAACCCATTTCATGAAGGAATAATCTTCAATTAACGCTGATACAAAAAACCTGTAAACTGAATATATTAGAAATGGTAAAATTAAAAACAGTATTTTTTTAAACTTTGATTGTTTTGTATTCATTTATTTCTCCTGATTTTCCAAGACTTTTTTCTCAATGATTAATAAAATCTTTTTATACTGTATTTTAGGAACTCTACCGATATGAAAATATATTATATAACCCTTTTTATCTATTATGAAAAAGATTGCTTTATCTTCCGGAAAACCGAATGATTTTCTCATTGATCCGTCCCAATCCCCGTAAATGATCATTTTTTCTTTTACCGAAGCGTTGCGGAGTTTTCTCCGCCATATCCAACGGGTTAAAAAATTTGCGCCTGTGGCATCCACAACAGCTAGCCTGGCACTAAACTTAACAGATAATGGTTTGTTCTTATAATAAAAATTATTCAGTATTGTTTTTAAAGGCCTGTTTAACTCAATTAAATCACGTGTTTCGTAAAAACCAACAATGACTTTTCCCTTAAAAGTATTTGAATTAACCCATTTTTCATAGCCGCTCATAACTTTAAAAAAAGGCGCTTTTTGCCCTTTATTCACCAACGAATAAGCAAACATAGAAGTAAACGTTAATAGTATTACGAATAGTATTCTCTTTTTCATTACTAACCTCCTAGTATAGTATATTACAAGTTTAATACCCTACAATATTGGAGAGTCAAGACATTTTTTCTGTTAATATCTGTAATTCAATTATAGCTTTTTTCTTTTCTATCATATGGCGCAGGCTGTTAACATAAAGGAATATGGGATCAGACAGGATTTTATAATTATTCTTATTCATCCATTCAATCATATTCTTGTAGTGGATAAGATTCGACCCGCCGTCAACTTGTCCTTCAAAAGTTGTGGTAATGTATTTACCCGCGCTTAGGATTGTTATAAACGAGCTTTCATCAGGAATGTTAACCAGCTTGTCATTTATGGTGGCACACGCCACGATGTTGTATTTTATGTCATTTAACTTAGAAGCTTTTGTATTTATATCAATATTTATATCAATATTTTTAACCACTAATAAGTATGGCTCTATCAATTTTATATTAAAACTAGTCGCTGCTTTTTGCGCGGCATTAATCAACATGTTTATAATTTCCGGGCTTATGGTAGTATTTAACTCAAGGGAAATAAATTTTCTTTGTTCAATTTCTTTAATAAAATAACCGTCTTTATTCCCGTCAATGCTGTTAATATAAGTATCCAAAATTTCAAGCTGTTTATCAATGCGCATTTTAACATTGTTTAAAAATTTTATCTTATCTTCAATTTCAATTTTTTTAGCCGAGTAAATTTCTTTTATGATTTCTATATCTTTGTTTTCAAAAAGTTCTTTTATTTCTGGAGAAGTAAAACCGTGCTGCAGCATTTCTTTTATAATAATTAATAATGTTATCTCTGATTTAGTGTAATATCTGTAACCTGAATCAGGGTCGATATATGATGGTTTGCATAGATTTACTTTATCATAATATCTAAGCATTTTAACACTAATACCGGTTAACGAAGAAACCTCTCCGATTTTACACTCATATTCAGGTATATCGGGGAAATTATTATAAAAATTATTCTCGCTCATTTATCTAAAACTGAATCCCAAGTAAAGTTAAATCATCGCTTAATTTCTCGTTATTTATCCAATCCTTTATTTCACTTACTACTTTTTCTACGAATATTTTAATATCGTTATGCATATATTTTTTAATTATTTTTTCCGTGTCTTCTTCGCTCAATTTACCTTTTTTAGAAGAAAATTCTTCAAATAATCCGTCGGTAAATAAAACGAGTTTATCGTTTTGCTTAAAAGTCATTTCCCGTAAAACAAAATCCGCGTCTTTTTTAACTCCCATAAGCTTTCCGCCGGCTTTTAATGTAATAAGATTATTTTCAGAAATTAAAAATTGGTCAGGATGCCCACCTGATGAATATAATATCGTTTTATCGTTTATATTTATATCAATTAATTCGCATGTAAAATACGAATACAACTCTTTATATTCGTTGTAATATGAATTATTTAATTTTTGTAATATTATATCCGGAGTAAGGCCCTTTACTTTAACTCTGTCATATTCTGATTTAATTATCATGGTAGTTAACGCGGCCTGTACGCCATGTCCTGTGGCATCAGCAATAAATATCCTGAAATTATTTTTACTCCGCTTATAAATGTCGTATATATCTCCGCCGACTTCAATCATGGGTTCAAAATGTATTGAAATATTTATATCTTCAATTTCGTCATCGATGCCTTTTGATAATACTGTTCTTTGAATTGTCTTTGCCATATTTAAATCATGACTAATTATTCTGTCTTTTTCTTGGAGTTCATCAAATAATGTTTTTAATTTTTTTTCAGCGAGAGCTTTTTCCGTATTATCATAATACATGACCAGAACATTTATAACTTCTTTATCTTTGTTAGCAACAGGAGTAAAAACAATATTCAATAATAATTCAAGTCCGGACACCTTAGATATAAACTTAACGTTTTCTCTGGATAAAGTATTGCCTTGAACAGCCTTGTTAAAGGAATCCTGCCATATGTTTATATTTACATTTCCATTATGCATCCAATTTTCACCGATAACATCGTCTTTTTGATATCCAAATATTTTTTCGCTTGCAGGGTTTATGTATACTATACTTCCGTTTATATCTAATACTTGTATCCCAAACGGAGAATTTTCAACCAAACTGTTTGAAAATGTTCTTTCCTTATCTAAATTATTTTTTTCTATTTCCAACTCAAGAGTTCTATCTCTAACCAATCCTTCTAAATTTTCACCATAACGGTTAACTTCATTGATTAAAATGTTAAAATCTTTGGCTAATTCGGCAATCTCATCTTCACCCACGACTTCAACAGTTTTATCAAATTTCATTTTAACTGTCATATCTTTCATTTCGCTTGATAGTTGGAATATTGGGCTGATTACGCTTTTAGTTAAAAATGTGGACATTAATAGAATGGATAATAAAAGTGTACCGATAAAAATAGCAACTGTGGTATAAATCAAATTAAAAATTGCATGGTCAATAATTGATTTTTCGACACCCAAATGTATACTGCCAATGACAAATTTTTGAAAAACTATAGGAAGAATGACTTCATAATGTTTCCCGATTGATATAAAAACTCTTTTATTTTTTTTGATTTCAATATTTGGTATTTTTGAGATTAGGTTTTCATTCTGTTTCTTTTTATTGCTATGATAAATAATTTTATTTTGCTCATCGCAGATATAACAGTAACTCAATTTATCATTGGTTTTCACTATTTTATTTAAATATTCATGCATACCGGCAAATTTATCAAGTTCAAAATATTTAAGCATATCATTAATATCATTTCTTACGAAAAATCCAGGAGAATAAATTTCATTCCGCAGTGAATCTTCAAGCAAAGATTTACTTTGCAAAACATTTATCAATAAGGATGCGCCAACGGATACTGTTAGAATTAAAATAATAATATACGTTGTCCTAAGCTTTATGCTTTTTTTACTTTTTTCTAGAAAAACCATTATAAATACATCACCCTGGATTATTTCTCGTTAATAATATTTTCCCCTGCCAGTTTAATAAATTTTATCGGGATTCTCAATTTAAACTTTTTTGATTTTTTTATATCAAATGCTACCCCGTAAATTGCCGGCCATTCAGGTATTATGGATTTTATTTCTACGCCTTTAAAAATTTTCATAACCATCATTGCAGCCTGAGTTCCCATACTTCTGTGGGAAGGAAAAATAACGGCAGAAGCGCCGCGTTTATCCATTACACAAGCAGAATTTAAGCCTATCAAAGGTTTTTTTCCGTATTTCCAAACCATTTTAGGAAAAAATTTTTTAACTCCCATTTGATCATTTGGTGAAACAAATAAATCAACGATAGAATTTAATTCTTTTATATATCTGATACTTGCATAAGCCATTTTTTTACTTCCCTGCTCACCTTTATAAAGCGGGACCTTTCTGAAATAAACTTTTATATTTTTAAAATCTTTATCGTTTTTAATTAGATCCTGTACCCAATGCCTATAAC
>CALGPD010000352.1 GCA_937960625.1 uncultured Spirochaetia bacterium
AAACTGAATGTTTATTTGTATTAATAATCAAAATATTTGATTTAAAAACCATAAAACCAAAAGTTAAAACCGGAGCAAAATAATATGAAAAAGATATTTATAAATATTTTATTAATAATTTTAAGTTTATCTTTTATTCAATGCGGCGGCGCAAAAAAACCGGAAAAAGAACCGGGAAAAAAGACTATAATAAATTTGGGTGATTACCCTGATATTACAAGAGTTGCGCTTAATGCTAACCGTAGTTCCGCATCATCGAGAAAGCTGATTAAAACATTAAGAACTGATGTAAGTTCTAAAAGAAGAGCCTATGCGGCATTGATGATAGGTAAAGTAAAACATCTTCCGGCAAATAAAGATTTGCTTTTTTCATTAAGAAATGATGATGATATAGTTAGAGCAAGGGTTCTTTTAGCTTTAGGAAAACTTAGAGTTTCAACTAATTTCCGGCCTATTTATTCTATTTGGAAAAATAGATCGGAAAGCTTTAAAATAAGAAAAATTGCCTTAAGAAGTATTGGATATTTTAATAAGCCCCTAGCGGTTAACACTCTATTTAAGTTAATTAAGAAAAATTCTTCTACATATGCAGATATAGCAATTCAAGCAATAGCGAATTCACGTTCTCCTATAGCGGCTAGAAAATTAATGTCCTTGTTGATAAAAACTCAATCTTATCGTAAAGGAGACATTGTAGACGCTTTAGTTAAATTAAAGCAAAGAGTTGTATATGATAGAATAATTAAATACCTTGATGATAAGGTTTATAGAAATAAGTGGGATACTGAATTTTTAAAGTTAATAGAATTATTATTGAATGAAAAGTATAATCCGGCTGTGACACTATTTATAAAAACTTATCTACTTAATCCCCATATAACACAAGAATTACAAAAGAGAATTTTAAAGACATTGAAAAAAATGGGATTAAGAAGGTCTTACGTAATTGTTTCAGAGGGTGCTATGAACTTAAGATCCCGTCCGAATTTACGTGCAAAAGTGAAAGGCGTTTTAGACGTTGGCAAGTTAGGTATAGTTTTAGAAAAAACTAGAATTAAATATAATATTGGCGGGCTTGAGGATTTTTGGTATAAAGTTAAAACTTTAGAAGGAAAAATCGGCTGGTTGTTTGGCGGATATATAAAAAAATTTGATCACGCAAAACTATAAAATTATTATTATGCTGCCTATAAATAATACAGTGTTATAACTATTTTTTAATATTTTTGAAACAAAAAGTTATGTTTTTTGTTTCGTTTTATTTTTACAAGGGTTAAATTTTGTAAAGAATTTTTATGAGGAGAAATGAAAAAGAAACTTTTTGCTATTATTTTTTCAGCTTTAATGATGATCGGTATTGGATTGGTCGAAACTCAACAAGCTGCTGCAGGTCAACCTTTAATGAGAAGAGCTTTACGGAGATTAAGAAGAGCTAGAAGAGCAAGACTTATTAAACATAAAAGAGCATTATTAAGAAGAGCTGCATGGAATAAAGGCGGTCACAGAGTACGAGCTATTCATTTTATTGGCAGAGCGTTAAGAGCATTAAGAAAAGGCAGACGTGTTAGAGCACAAAGATTAATAACACGTGCAATAGTACACGTTAGACGAGGAATTAGAGCAGGACGAAGATAATTTTTTATTCCTAACTATAAACCTCTGGAATTTTTTTTTCAGAGGTTTTTTTAGCTTTATATTTTATTTAAAAACTTTTATAGTATAGAGTAGTAATAATAATACTAAATGATGGAGGATTATATGCCGGATGTAAGTCAAATTTACGGTAAAATTCAAATAGTAGATTCTTTCCCGGATTATAAAGTTCAGGTAGTTGATTCTTTTCCTGACTTAAGAGTTGAAAAAGTCAGTTCATTCGCTGACGGACCGGGAAAATGGGAAATAGTAGATTCATTTCCTGATTATAAAATTCAAATAGTGGATTCTTTTCCTGATTTCAAAATCCAATACGTTGACAGTTTTCCCGGATTACCTTAAAAAATTTTATTTAAGATATTTTTCTTTAAGAATATCATCAAAATAATCGCCGTATCCGGCAACGTTTTCTGACATAAATTTTAGTTCCGAATAATCTAAGTCCTTAATCGGTCGTATTGATTCAAGCACAACCTGGTTTTCAACAACGGAAAACCAGCATGCGGCTAAGGCGCTGTTTATATGTAACAGTTCATCGTATAGATTATAGCGCTGTTCGGGTTTTTCAGGAACAGGCATGATATAACCTGAAACAGATACCGCGGGAATATACGGTTCTTTATAACCAATTTGCCCTATAGAAATTTGAAAAACAAATGAGCCTACATTAATAACCCATATATCAGAATCTTTTACTTTTGCTTTTTCCTCAGCAACGCCTTTTTCTTCCAATAGTTTTTTTATCAGATTTAAAGCGTTTTGTTTATCATCCATTTTACACCCCTATGTTTTTTCTATAATTATTTTAATAGGGGAATACAAATATTTCAAGAAATAAAGCAGATATTATTTTTTAATTTGCAATATGCTTTATAAAACATAAACCTTTAATTATTATTTAAATATGGAAGGCATGGAAGAAACTTTAGATTTTTATAACAATCAGGCTGAGAATTATTTCGATGAAACTAGAAATTTAATACTAAGTACTGAAATTTCGCGTTTTGTTAAATTATGCCCAAAAAACTCCAGAGTTTTGGATATAGGCCCGGGAAGCGGAAGGGATTTAAAAGAATTTTCAAAAGCCGGTTTATACGCAATAGGGATTGACGTTTCAGAAAACATGGCACATGTTGCTTCAGAATATTCGAATTGTGAAGTATTCGTTTCAAATGTAGATAATCTGCCCTTTAAAAACAACGAGTTTTCCGGTATATGGGCTAAAGCCAGTTTACATCACATTCCTTCAAGTCATATAAAAAAATCAATGAAAGAAATTAACAGGGTTCAAAAAAAAGGCGGAGTGTTTTATTCTTCGGTAAAAATAGGGCAGGGCGAAAAACTCGTTGATATTAACAATTATAAAAGATTTTATTCTTTTTATTCGTTGGAAGGTTATGGAAAATTGCTTGAGGGTTCCGGTTACCGTATTTTTGATATATACGTTTCTAAAAGTATAAATCCTAAAAGGCCGGATGATTTTATTAATGTTTTTGCGAGAAAGGACTAAATATGCGTTTACATTTTTTGCAACATATCGAATTTGAAGATTTAGGTTCAATAAAAACATGGGCTGATAAGAACGGTATTGCTGTTACTTCGACAAAATTATATGAGGGGCAGGACTTTCCCATTACGGCTGACTTTGATTGGCTTGTTATTATGGGCGGGCTAATGAATGTATATGAAGAAAACCGCTATCCATGGCTGAAAAAAGAAAAAAAGTTTATTGAAAAAGCTATCTATGAAGATAAAACCGTTATTGGTATTTGTTTGGGGGCACAGCTTATAGCTGAGGTCTTGGGAGCTTTGGTATATAAAAATGCTTTCAAGGAAATCGGCTGGCATAAAGTGAAATTAATCGATTATGGCAAAAAATCTCCTTACTTTGAAGATGTGGAAGATGAGTTTACAGTATTTCAATGGCATGGTGATGCTTTTGAATTGCCCACAGCAGCGAGAAGAATAGCAACGAGTGAAGCGTGTCCGAATCAGGCATTCCAATATTCCGATAAAGTGTTTGCTTTTCAATTTCATTTAGAATCGAACGAAGATAGTATAAATAAGTTAATTGAGAACTGCGGGCATGAGCTTGTTAGAGCGGAGTACGTTCAAACCAAAGAAATGATTGTTGAAAAATTTAATGAAATTCAAGGTTTGAACAGTAAGCTTTATAATTTTCTG
>CALGPD010000353.1 GCA_937960625.1 uncultured Spirochaetia bacterium
GCCTCATAGTATTTATTTAAAATAACATAAGCATTTGCAATGTTTGAGTATGAAACGGCTTTACCCTTTTCATTTCCTAAATCTTCATCTATTTTTAAGCTTTTCTCGAAATATTCAAGAGCTTTTTCGCCTTCTCTTCTTGAGTTGTGTAATGCACCGATATTATTATAGACTAATGACAGGCCTACGCTGTCCTGCATCTTTTCATAAATTTCAAGCGCGTTTTGATAGTTTTCCAATGATTTTTCGTTGTTTAGCAAGAGTTCATATAAGCTTCCGATATTATTATAAATATCCGCAAGGCCTTTATTATCATCGCTGTCTTTATAAATCTTCAAAGCATCATTGTATAAATCCAATGCTTTTTTTATATCGCCTCTGCTTTTATAAATAATTCCCATATTCAAATAACACCTTGCAAGGTTGGAATTATCTTTCAATTTTTTA
Organism: uncultured Spirochaetia bacterium; assembly: GCA_937960625.1. Taxonomy (GTDB): domain Bacteria; phylum Spirochaetota; class CALGPD01; order CALGPD01; family CALGPD01; genus CALGPD01. Next base: position 448 of record CALGPD010000353.1, read on the forward strand.
GCGCTGGCTGATGCGGTTTCAAATGTTTCAAGTGCATCGTCGTAGTTACCGGTATTATAATAAATCATTCCAAGGCGCAAATTTATATTTAATAATTCATTAGAAAAACCGTTGTCCCCTGCGATTTCACTTGCTTTTTCATAGACTTTTTGAGCTTCATCATTTTTACCGCTAATCATTAATATGCGGCCGATTTTTTCAAAGATATTAGTTTCCACAAGCTGAAGGTCTTTGTTTTTCTCAACTTTTTCCAGCATTTCAATAACTTTTTGATATGCGTTAATAGCTTTATCGTAGTTATTAAGTTTAAGTGCCGCATCCCCTGTTTTGTCCATATAATATAGAGCTTTTTCAAAAATCTCTGCATTAGCATAATGAAGGCCGATAATTTCAGCAAATACATCGGCATTATCATCTTCAAGTATAGACGCGGTTTTTATATGAAGAGAATTTTTTCTTTTAACGCTTAAAGAATTGTAGGAAACTTCCTGAACCATCATATTATAAAACGCGTATTTTTCACCGTCTCCAATAATAAAATCGCCGTTGATTAATAATTGAAGTGAATTATCAATATCTGTTTCAGTTAAACTGGTTAGTACGTTTTTCTCAAATTCCGTGCCGATTACACTTGCACTGTATAGTATTTTTTTAATTTCTTCAGGGAGCATGTCAATTCTTGATAATATTGAGCGGTAAAGAGAATCGGGTATTTCTGAAGATGCTCCGGCTTGTTTAAAAGATAAAAGTATTTCGTGAATAAAATATGGGTTTCCTTTTGATTTTTCGAAAATATCTTTTTTAATTGCTTCGGGTATTTCATCGCCGCCAGGGTATTCTGAAATAAAATCTATGGCTTCATCATATGACAACGGCTCAAGCTTAATGTCAATTACACTTGAAGGCATAGCAAGTTCAGTTCTCGTTAATATTATTAATAAGATATTTTTAGGGGATTTTCTAATTAAATAGTTTATAAACTCAAGTGAATTACTGTCAATCCATTCAGCATCCTCTATTACTATCAATAACTGATTTTTTCTCGCCCTTGTTTCAAGCAGCGAATATAGTGTATTGAAAAGAAGTTCTTTTTTTTCAATCGGGTTTTCTATTTCAAATACCGGTTCATTTTCATAATTTCCTTTTAATAAAGAACCTACTAGAGGGATTGAGTAATTTAGATGTTCAAGCCCCATAAGTTTGGTTATTTTATCAATTTTATTTCTGATATCATCTCCGCTGTCTTTGGGAGTGATACCGAAAATGTATTTAAAAGCATCTTTTATCGAATAGAATTGTACATCCGATGAGTACGCAAGGCACCGGCCAACAATAATTTCAACTTTAGCGGCGTGTCTTTTAATAAACTCCCGAACTAGAGATGATTTACCAACACCGACAGGGCCTATTATATGGATTGTTACAAATTCGCTTGTTATTTTTGCAAGGTCATTATCAAGTATTTCGAGTTCCTGTTTTCTTCCGATAAATATTTTGGATTGTTCTTTAGTCTGTTTCATCAATCCGGATATTTCATGTACTGTTATGGGTTTGGATTTACCCTTAAATTTCATGTCCTCTGAGCGGGCAATATTAGTAACACTTTTGATGTTTTTATAGATAAAATCGCTGATCTGTACTTTATTTTTGTTAGTAGAACTCATTATACGCGCTGAAAGGTTTACGGCATCACCCATTATTGTATATTCTTTTCTAAGAGGGCTTCCTACATTACCTGCAAAAATAAACCCGGTGTTTATTCCTATTTTTTGATGAATAGAAATTTTCTTCCCGTCAATGTCAGCGTTAATGAATTTTTTACTATTTTCAATGATTTCGGCAGCACATCTTACTGCGTTTTCATCATCGTTCTCATGCGCTTTGGGTACACCGAAGAGTATCATAAGTTTATCACCTTTGGTGTACATGTCTATTTTGTTGATAGTTCCCCCGTATTTTTGAACGGCATCCAATACGGTATTAATATAATCATTTATAAATGAATATATTTTGTCTTCATATTTTTCATCGTCAAAATCAAGAATATCAACATCTGTAAAAAAGTTAAGAAATATAACTGTCGCGGGCCGGTGTTCTCCTTCAATAATAATTCGCTTGGGGGATGACTTAATTTTATCAAATACACCTGACATTAAAAATGAAACACTGGCGTCAACACGTTTAAGAATTTCATCAAGGTCATCAAACATTATGCTTACATTGCTTTGTGTAACTTCTTTTAAATCCGGTTTATCGATTTCTTTTATAAGAAAAACGTCTTTTCTTTTTTCAAAATCCTTAATCTTTTTTTCAAGTAAATCATAAGTGATTTTATCTATTTGCACTTCGTTTTTACCAGCGGAGCTTTCAAGTTCGGCAGCTTTCTCAACATCACTGCCGCTTAGATAGTATTCCTGCCTGATTTTTTGATTGCCCACAATAGCCTCAAAAAATCTGCCTTTTTTAACTCCTAAACTCATTGAAAGAGTGAAATCTCCATATTTGCTTTTAATGACACCGTTTTGTTTCATGTATTCAATCATGTCATGAGCCGCGCAAACACCGTACCATGCATGTTCGCTGCCGGCAAAATCTTTGTCCTCAGGGACAAAAATCATCATAGCATCACCGCCGTATTTGACGAGTACGCCTTTGTATTTATATATTATTTTTACCATTTCAGTAAAAAATCCGTTTAGCACTCTGGTTATTTCTTCTGCGCCTGCCTTACCGAATGATGATAACCTTTCAGTTAATGCTGTAAAGCCGTTTACATCAGCAACAACAAGAGTACCGTTTACAAAAGCATAGTTTTTAATATCTTCCTGAATCTTTTCCACAATTCTAAGAGAAAGATTTTGAGGTATATATGTGGTTATATTTCTTAGAATATTATTATACTCATTAACGATTTTTTTTATCTGTTCATCAGTTAGTTCATTATTTTCTAATTTTTTTCTTGTTTGATTTTTAAGGTATTTTTCATAAAGATTTTTCATTATAGTACACCTGCAATTTTTTCAACTATTTTATCAGCTTCAGCACCTTCGTTTGTTTTTAAGAAGACAAAACCTGCTTCATATAAGTTGTCTTCTATTTCAGTTATCCACATGCATCTTAAGAACGAATACGTTGAAACAATAAGAACATCGTTCTCATCAACCCTTGAATATATACCAACAATTTCTTCAAGTTCAAGTAAGTCATATAATAGTAAAGTTATTACCTCACCTTTTATGTCAAGTATTCTGCCGTGTAATTCTTCGATTTTGTTACCAACGAATTTATAATAACCGATATCCTCATGAATATAAAAACCGTTTAAGCTTTTCTTATCGTGTTCTTTTTCATCTAAAGTCGCGATTTCATTCATTACATTAGTTTTATTATTTTTCCACCAGTCTTCCCATTCCGATACATCCGACATTGGAGGAATATCTACTTTTAGGTTATTGGCAAGGTTTTTAAGAATTCCAAGATTAGCTTCTTTTTCCGTACCCTGCGAATCCTTTACGATTTGTATCATGTAAGGCATTAATTTTGCCAGAGTTTCATCATCATAAGAAGACATTTCTCTGAAAATACTGTTTAAGTCAAAACCTTCAATACCGGCTGAAAAAGATTTAAAAAGAAAGTTTTCAACCATACTGTCAATTTCAATATCGCTGCCGGATTCATAAAAAGAATCCCTGTTTTGTTTTATAAAATCGTCAGTATCGGATATAAAAGCTTCAATTAGGCTGTCAAGTTCTTTTTCAACTTCAGGGTTTATTTTTTTGGATTGAACTTCTTTTAATAATGCTAATAATTTTTTGCATCCTGCAGCACCGAATATATCTTCTTTTTTGCAGTCCTTATTAACGCAATCTTTTGACATGGATATTTTATACAATGCTGAACAGTCTATTGAACGTTCCTGTTCTTCCATTTTACAATACATAAGTTCTGAACTTAATCTTTTATATAATTTTTCAATATCATCACTTGTAATGCTTGTAGATTTAATGATTTTATCATAAATTTTAATATTGCCTTTGTGTTCTTTTATATCTTTTAATGCTAAAGATGTTAATGCTTTCTTTTCATCAGGGTTTAATTGATTTAATTTTTTCTTGCAAATAAGAAGTTTTTCTTTTATTTGAGATAAGAAAGGCTCGGTAATCATGTTACCTATTTTATATTTTCTTCTGCCTTGATTAATTAATTTTTTTAAGTTTTGCATCCCAAGTTCCGCATTTGTTTGAGTTTCTTCATCTACTAGATCTAAAGAATTTTGTATATCCTCAATAAACCTTTGAATTTCTTCTTCGTTATATGAATGCTTTGTAAGGATACTGCTATAATGGTCCACCTCAGCTAATGTTAAAGGAAAATCCTGAGCGCTTTCAAGCCTTTTGTTAATATTAGCAAGAATTATTTTTGAAAAAGCTTTTTTCTCGTATTCACTAATATGAGCTATTCTGCCTTCAATTATATAAACGATCTGCGTTTTAAAAGGTTCGACAAAGAATTGTTTGGTTTTGTAAATTTCATTGGATTTATTTTCAAGTAATTCCAATTTGCGTTTTATGCTTTCAAGATTAAGTTTTTTCTTCTCATGGTTATTTTTATTTTTTTCTGTTAATTCTTTTGTAAAATCATTGCATAATTCTTTTATACGCGCTGAAAATATTAAGAAGTCTTTTCTTTCCAATTCTTTTTTATTGATTGCTTTTAAATATATATTTTTTATTTCCTGCGTGGTATCTATTGCGTCATCATTAATTAATTTAGAGATTAAAAGCGTTTCTTCAGAAGTAAAAGAATATTTGCGGTTATTTTTGCGTACCAGCAAAATAATAATGAGCAGTATTAAAATAACAGCAATTAGGCTTGATAAAATAATAATTAGATTTAATCTTTTTTTCTTTTCAATCAATTTTTTATAAACTTCATCGCTGATTTGAAATTTATACGTTGCTGTTAAATTATGAGGTTTATAAATAACTTTAATCTCATTTTCTTTTTTTAAGTCATCAGGTTTAAAACTTAATTTTAAAGTGCTTCTTTCAACAGCGAGTATTTTCTTAGCCAATTGAATTGAATTTTTTAATGAAAACAATCCCCCTGTTTTATTGGATAAGTTTTGAAGGTTTTCAAAAAACTTGGGGTTAATATTTGTATATCCCATTGAATATATGGGAATTTTGAATTTTTTAGCAATTTCAATAACCTGCTGTGGTGTTTTGGTTGAGCCTTCATCCAGTCCGTCAGAAATTATAACCAAAACCTTTTTAGTATTTTTACCTTTTTGATTTAAATATTCAATGCTTTGGAATATGGCGTTATTTATTATTGAAAGAGTTCCGCTTGTTCTATATTTATCAAGAGATTTTATAATTTGATTTTTATCTCCTGTTAATTCTTGCAGCCTTATAACAAGGTTGTTAAATAAGAATATACCCGTTTCATCTCCCTGTCCCATTTGATTAATAAATGATTTACAGGCTTCTGTCATTTCCCGTCTTGTGATTTCATTCACACTGCCGGATGCATCGAGTATAATAATAGTACTAACACCGGTTTTTTTAAGTTTACCCGTTTCGCCTGTTGCAATATTAAGTTTAACGGGAATTGTTTTACCGTTAAATTTAAGAATGATATCTTTTTTATTTATATTAAGAACGGGAGAGCCATCTTTATTAAAAACCCTATAAAATGCATCAATTTTAGTATAATCTTTATCGTGCTTAATATTAAGAATTTTTGATGAATGGGTTTTATTTTCAACACTATATGTATTGAATGAAATTAGAATTAGTACAAATAGGTAAACAAATATTTTTTTCATAGATATTCTTTCTCAATAATTTATTGGTCATTTTACAGTAACTATTAAAATTATGTCAAGCATTTAATAAAAAGTTTTAATTATATTATTGACTCTAAAAATATCCGGCATTTATTTCTTGATTTTTGTTCGCGTTGTAGTTTAAAATTACAATAAGGTTACAGTTATAATAGGAGATTTAATGCATAATAAATTAAAAAAATTACTTTCTTTTGAATTATGGGATGCCGCGGTAAATACGGTTAGAAACTATTCAGAAATATATAGTGACTTTTTAAAATGGTTTAATAACAAATATATTCCAGGAGAACAGAAAAATTTTCCAGAGGATATTAAAAAATATATTAAAAGTCAATTGGATAAAGCTCTTGAAGATGAAAGTAAGCTTAGAGCGCTAATTAATGAATATGTTTGGCAAAATTTTAGGATGGCATCATTTTTTGCTGAAAAATATGAAAAAGAAATGCTAGATATTATTAATAAATAGTTATTTTTAGTTATATATTAACGAAGGGATATTATATGAATCAAATAAAGAGTTCGATTGATATAAAGATAAAAACTTTAATTGCAGTAATTAGTTTAGCAATAATGGCAGCATTCTCATTAATTTCCTGCGCAAGTTCAAAAAAAACGGTAAATTCAATCCGTTATAAAAAAATATACTCAATAGGTATTGATGAAGATAAAACTAATGCTTATCACAAAGCTTTAAATCTATTAGCTGCTCAATACGGAGGGTATAAATTCGCGCTTTCAAAAGACGTTTTTGCCGCTAAGGCAAATAAAGTTAAGTTCAACCGTTCCTATAATATTTACTATAAACCCCTGCCTGATGGAAAGATTTTATGCGTTATGAATACAAGCATGCCCGGTAAAATTAATTATAGAAGACGTTATTATAGTTTAACGAAAAAAATACCTATTATGGCGTTTTTTGATGACAGGCTTAGAGAGAAAATGTTTAGTACTCTGCTCGGTATTTTATTTAAAAAGCACGCTTCCCCGGATAATTTTATCAAAGGTTATATTTATATTACATATTTACCTAACCTTAAAAAGTATAAAAAAATTCCTGAAAGTATATATATGAGGCTTACAGCCTTAAAATAATAATTCAAATTTAAATTTTGGAGTTAGAATGAGAATAAAAGTAAATATAATCAGCGTTATGGTCTTGCTTGCTGCGGTTTCAATCTTTACTTTCGGGTGTACAAAAGAAGTAAAAATTGAAAATATATATGGCAAGTGGAGAGATGTAATCACTAAAAGAATTCATAAAGTAGTGTTAATAATTCAAAAAGATATGATGTTTAAAATCCGGCTTGGAGGACGCGTCGTTGATAAGGGTAAATTTAAGCTTGAGAAGAATGTTATTTTTTTATACGGCACAAGAAAAGTAAATTCTTACAATATAAAATCTCTTTATGAAGATTCTATGAAATGGCAGCTAAGAAGCAGCAATTTAATCATCCGTTTTAAAAGAATTTCAGAATAGAATTTCCTTTCGATGTATTTTTGTATTAATATATTTAACAATTATTTATGCTTTTTTTTCACAAAAAATCCTGTTACAAACAAAATTCATACAATAATCAATAATAATCCTCCTACAATTGTGCGTAAAATATAAAGACCCGCAATCAAAAGAATTATTCACAAAACAATGTA
>CALGPD010000354.1 GCA_937960625.1 uncultured Spirochaetia bacterium
ACCCAGTGGAATAATTTCTATTGATAAAGGAGCATATAACGCTCTTATTCATGATGGTAAAAGCCTTCTTCCTTCGGGAATAACCGACGCGACAGGTAACTTTGAAAGCGGTGATGTTGTGGACTTAAGCTATGACAGCAAAGTATTTGCCAGAGGAATTTCCTGGTACCCCGGAAAAGATATAGAAAAAATCAAGGGTAAGAACACAAAAGAAATTAAAGACATCTTAGGATATAAAGACTATGATGAAATAATTCATAGAAATAATTTATTCATCTTCAATTAATTCATATCAAAAACATTTTCCGGCATTTTAAAATGCAATAATGACACGCAGCAAACATCAAACATTATATCCTGAGAATATTACAAGAAATGCTTGACATTAATAAAGATTTCCGATAAAATTGAAAATGATTTTCATTTTCAATTCAGCAAGTGAGTTTTGATAGCAAAAATTGATACTGAAACATGTATACGCTGTAAAGCATGTATGGATGCTTGTCCCGTGGACGCTATTATAATTAGTTCTGAAGAAATAAAAGTTGAAGAAAATTGTATCGCATGCGGCAATTGTATTAGCGTTTGCCCTGTAGATGCAATTCATTTATAGGATAAATTCTATGCCTAATAAAAATTGGTGGAAAGAGATTTTAAAGCAGAATGGAATAAGTTTCACAAAGATTCGAGAAACAATAATTAATATTCTTCAAAATACAGAAAGCCATTTAAGCGCAAAAGAAATCTATATAATTGCTCATAAAAAAAATAAATCCATTGGATTAACATCTGTTTATAGAACTCTGGATATATTAACTAAATTAGGCCTATTACATAAGTTTGAATTTGGCGATGGAGAGGCAAGATATGAGTTAGATGAAAAAGTGAATAATAAAAGCCATCATCATCATCTGGTATGTGTAAGGTGTAATAAAATCATTGATTATACAGATTTTGTTAAAGATGAAACCGACTTTATAAATAAATCTGAAAAGGGCCTTTCAAAAATATACAACTTTGATATTAAGGGGCATATGATAAGATTTTATGGTTTCTGTGAAAAATGTAGAGATAAATAAATAGAGATAAAAAAATGGATAAAAACAATTATAAACATATTTTCGGCCCTGTGCCTTCAAGAAGATTAGGATATTCTCTCGGAGTGGATATTGTTCCCTATAAAGTTTGTTCATATGACTGCATATATTGTCAATTGGGGCAAACAACGGAAAAAACTATAAAAAGAAAGCCATACTTTAAAATCAAAGATATTATAGAAGAATTAAAAGAAAGGCTATCTAACAACAAAGATATTGATCATATCACATTATCCGGCTCAGGAGAACCTACCTTAAATAAAAATTTCGGTGAAATTATTAAAGAAATTAAAAACCTGACAGATATTCCCGTTGCTGTTCTTACAAATGGCTCGCTATTATGGGATGATAATGTAATAGAAGATTTACTGCCATCCGACCTTGTTATTCCATCGTTAGATGCAGGGAGTAATTCAGTCTTTAATAAAATTAACCGCCCAAGTAACGATTTATCATTTGAAAACGTTGTAAGTGGATTAAAAAAACTTAGTAATAATTATAAAAATCCTATTTGGCTTGAAATATTTTGGGCAGCAGGTGTAAATAACACGAAAAAAGAAATAAAAAATCTTGCAGATATTATTAAAGACATCAGGCTTGATAAAATTCAATTTAATACTGTTGCAAGGCCGCCTTGTGAAGACACTTGTCATGGATTATCAAAAATCGAATTAATGGAAATATCAGGATATTTTAATCATTCTAATATTGAAGTTATTGGAGAGTTCAATAAAGTTTTTGAAGAGAAAAATTTTCAATATAAAGAACTTGAAGTAATGAATCTTATAAAAAGAAGGCCTTGTTCTATTCATAATATTTCAAATGGATTAAATATTCATAAAAATGAAGTAGTGAAATATCTTGGGCATTTTGAAAAACAAAATATTTTGAAAATTGAAAAAATTGGTAATATCAGCTATTATTCCTTTAAACAGGAAAAAACAACTTGATGCATATTTATCTTATTTACACATAGGTTATTTTTTTTATATTATCAAAAAAATTAGAATAATTGGAAAGATTACTTAAGTAATAAATATATAATATAAAAAACAAATCTAAGGGGTGGAAATTATGAATTCCAAAAAAACAACTTTCATTTTTTTAATTCTTGTATTTATGTTCTTAAATATGCAAACAAAAGCTTTTGCAGGGTGGAAAACAATAAAAACGTTTTATAGAATTGAACCGGCTTTAAGATGGTCATTTCAAAATGCAAACTCAAGTAGAAAAATCAGAGTAAAACTAGATTATCAGAATAATGGTTATTATATTTACCCTGTTGACATGATAAGAACGCTTGCCATAAATCCGTTTCGAATAAATCCTTATATTAGTAGAAACAGTAAACGTTATTCACTAAGAGTAACCTTTCATATTCACCATATATGGAGATACCGGAAGGATGAAAAGATTAAAATATTTTTCACTATTGCAAAAAACAAAATAGAATTTAATTCTTTAATGAAATATAAAAAATATTTCGTTAATAGACATTTCAGAATCAGTCAAAACAGAATAAACTCAAGATATGCAAATAATTATCGCAATTCAATTCCAAGAGCAGGCAGAATATCAAAAGACGGAGCATACGGATATATTAAATTGAAGTATAATGTTTTTAACTACAGTAGAACAATTAGCAAATCCGGGCTGTCAAGTTTTTTCAAGTTTCTACTAAAAAAGGGAATCGGAGCTTTATTAAGTATGGCAAGTGCCGGATTTTTATCTTTTCCTGTAAATAAACTCATTGACTATGGTTTTCAAGAAGCAGGCAGAACTCTAAATGCAAGTTGGAAATATTTTCTAAACATTATTACTACAAAATTATTAAAAGACGTTGCAGATGGAAAACTTGCAAATCACCTAATGCGTGAACTTTATTAAAATGAAAACTTGCTTATGTATTTTTTCTTTAATAAGTATATAAGCAAGTTATTATAATATTAATGATTTAAAACTTTCATGTAATTTATTACAAAAATCTTATACAACTAAATTTATCATCTTTTCTCATATTTCAAATTACTTTTCTTCTATTATATATACTTTTTAATACTAATTTAATATCTAAATTTGTTAATATGCTATTTTTTTTTTATATTATAAATCTCAAATAATAATATTTTAGTTAATTTGCAAAAGAACATATACGGAGGAATTATGCATAAGAAATATTTAGTAGCTCCGGGGCCGACACCGGTGTCACCTGAAGTACTTTTAGAAATGGCAAAGCCAATTCAGCATCATAGAACTGACGGATTTAAAAAAATATTCAGACAAGCTCTTGATGAATTAAAATGGATTTTCCAAACAAAACAAGACGTTTTATTATTATCAGGTTCAGGAACTGCGGCAATGGAAGCTGCTGTTATTAATACTTTATCTCCCGGAGACAAAGTAATAACAATTGAAGGCGGTAAATTCGGACAAAGATGGAGCCAAATCTCTAAAGCTTACGGCCTTGAAGTAGTTGCTGTTGAAGTTGAATGGGGTACTACAATCGGCGCAAAAGAAATTAAAGCTTTACTCGATGAACACAAAGACGCTAAAGCCGTAATGACTCAAGCATCTGAAACATCTACAGCAGTATCTTTTCCTATTAAAGAAATAGCAGAAGTGGTTTCAAAAACAGATGCTTTATTGATAGTTGACGGTATAACAGGCGTAGGTGTTGATGATATTAAATTCGATGAATGGAAAATAGACGTTCTCGTTGCCGGAAGCCAGAAAGCATTTATGCTGCCGCCAGGCGGGGCTTATATTGCATTATCAGAAAAAGCATGGGAATTTAATAAAAATTCCAAATGTCCCAAATACTATTTAGACCTTGCTAAAGAAAGAAAAAATGCAGGTAAAAATACAACATCTTATACAACTCCTGTTACACAAGTTACAGGATTATTAAAGGCTATTGAAATTATCAAGCAGGACGGACTTGATAAATGGTTTAAGAAAAACGCAATTTTGGCGGAAGCTACAAGAGAAGCCGCAAAAGCAATGGGCCTTGAAGTTTTTGCGAAAATGAATCCTGCAAACTCAGTTACAGCAATTTCACTTCCTGATTCAATTGACGGTGGAAAATTACCTGGAATCTTAAGAGATACTTACGGTGTTACTGCCGCAGGCGGACAAGATCATTTAAAAGGAAAAATCTTCCGGATCGGACATTTAGGGTATATCGGCCCGTCTGATATGGTTGTTACTTTACAACGTGTAGAATGGGCGCTAAAAGACCTTGGATACAACGTTGAATTCGGCAAGGGTATCGGAGCAGCTCAGGAAGTTTTCTATAAAAATAAAGAATTATTTCAAGCTTAAACATATAAACCGGGCTTAAATTCAGTCCGGTTTTTTTATTATATAAAGAATAACTAAAAGGAGAAAAATATGTCTATAAAAGTTTTAATTAGCGATAAACTTTCAGAACAAGGCGTAGAAATATTACAAAAGGAAAAAAATTTAACTGTTGATATAAAAACCGGTTTAACTCCGGAAGAACTTATTAAAATTATACCGGAGTATGATGCGATTTTAGTAAGAAGCGGAACAAAAGTTACAAAAGATGTTCTTGAAGCAGGAAAAAAATTGAAAATCGTTGGCCGGGCAGGTGTAGGCGTTGATAACGTCGATGTTGCTTATGCTTCAAAAAAAGGTATTTTCGTTGTAAATGCTCCGGAAGGAAATACAATCAGCACTGCTGAGCAAACAATGGCTTTAATGCTTGCTTTATCCCGTAAACTTCCATGGGCACACAGCTCAATGCAGGACGAAAAATGGGATAGAAAAACATACAAAGGAAACGAAGTTTACGATAAAACAGTAGGTATTATCGGGCTTGGACGCATCGGTAAAGAAGTTGCTCATAGATGTAAAGCTTTTGGAATGAAAATATACGGATACGATCCATATCTTCCTGAAGAACAAGCTGAAATACTCGGTATTAAACTTTGTGATCTTGATGAAATCTATAAAAATGCTGATATAATAACAGTACATACACCTTTAACAGATCAAACTAAAGGAATGATAAGCACAAATCAGATAAAAAAAATGAAACCCGGCGTATTATTAATTAATGCAGCACGCGGCGGAATTATGGTTGAAGAAGACGTTGCCAAAGCTCTTAAAGATGGAAAAATAGGAGGAGCAGCTTTTGATGTTTATTCATCAGAACCACCAAAAGAATATATCTTCACAGGCCTTGACAAGTGTATTACAACACCTCACCTTGGTGCGTCTACTTCAGAAGCACAGGTTAATGTTGCTGTTGAAACTGCATCAGTAATTGTTGATTTCTTTAAAAAAGGCGTTGCTCGAAACGCGGTTAATTATCCGTCAATCGCTCCGGATTTATATGAAGAAATTAAACACCATGTTACTTTATCTGAAAAACAAGGTAAACTATTATCCGCGCTTATCAAAGGTAAAATAAAAGAAGTAAATATCATATTTCAAGGTGAGATTGCAGCAAAAGCAACACACATTATGAAATTAAGCGTTTTAAAAGGTATTTTAGAACCTATTTTATCAGAAGCAACGAATTTTCTTAATGCTCCAATTATTGCAAAAGAACGCGGAATTAATGTTAATGTTATGGAAAAAGAGATTGACAATGATTACGCAGAACTTGTAAAAATAGAGCTAAAAACTGACAAAGATTCAGCATGTGTAACGGGAACAGTTCACCAGCACGGTGAATTCAGAATTATCCGGGTTAAAGGTTTTGATTTCGACTTTAGACCTGAAGGTAACTACATCATGGTGAAGCAAAGTGACAAACCCGGTGTTGTTGGCGTTATCGGTACAATTCTAGGAAATAACAATATAAACATTGCTGAAATTCAATTAAGCAGAACCGGCAAAGGCGGTGAAGCTATTACATTTATTCACGTTGACAGTGATGTTGAGCAAAAAATTCTCGATGAATTGACAAGCGATGAAAAAATTATTGAAGCAAGCGTTGTTAATTTTTCATAAACCAGTTTTAAATATATCAAGCCCCGGTTATTAGCCGGGGTTTTTTATTTTAAATCGCAAAAAAAATAATTAAATTTCACATCAAATTGTTACGATTGACAGAACCAATATATATATATATAATAAAAATAACGTGAAAATAAATAATGAGTTATTACAACAAATAAAATCCCGCATAGTTGGCGCATACAATCCTCTAGCAATTTTTATTTTTGGTTCTTATATATGGGGAGAGCCGGATAAAAACAGCGATATTGATTTACTCGTTGTTGTTAAAGATTCAAAAGATAAATTTCATAAACGTGCTATTGTAGGCCATAAATCTTTACGGGGAATAAAATATCCTTTTGACATTCTTGTTTATACCAAAAATGAATTTAATGATAAACTAAAAAATAAAATAGGATTATGCAATAAAATTAAAGAGCGCGGTAAAAAAATATATGGAAACATATAAAATTTGGCTTATAAAAGCTCAAAATGACTTAAAATCCTGTCTTAAACTGGCTCAAGGTGATGAACCTATTTTGGATACCGCTGTATATCATGCACAGCAAAC
>CALGPD010000355.1 GCA_937960625.1 uncultured Spirochaetia bacterium
CGCGTTAACACCTATACGTATCGGAATATCATTCTCTTTAGCTTTATCAACAATTAATTTAACTTTATCTTTTTGTTTTATATTCCCAGGGTTGATTCTAAGCCCGTGTATGCCCCTTTCAAGGCATTCTAAAGCCAATTTGTAGTCGAAATGAATATCAGCTATAAGAGGAATTGGGCTTAATTTTTTAATTTCACTTACTTTTTCAGCTGCTGCCATATCAGGTATTGCAATACGGATTATTTCACAGCCTTCCTCTGCCAGAGACTTAATCTGCGCAATAGTAGCATCAACATCTCTTGTGTCAGTATTGCACATAGACTGTATTGAAACCGGGGCATCACCTCCGATTAAAACATTTCCAACTTTTATTTGTTTTGTAATTTTTCTTTTAATCATGCCTGAATCTCTTTTAAATTTTAATTATAAATTTTCCATTTCAGGAAATTTGCTGACAATAATATCCCTAAGATATTTTTTTATCTGTTCGGCTTCTTCCATTTGCAGCACTTTTCTTGCAATCTTAGAAGCTTCTTTAATAGTAAAATTCCTTATTATTTTTTTCACCTCCGGGATACTTGAGGCAATCATGGATAATTCCTCAATACCAATACCGATTAAAAAAGGTGTAAAATAAGGAACACCAGCCATCTCACCACACATAGCAATGTGAATTTTATTTTTCTTAGCAGCATCGGCAGTTATTTTTATCAAACGCAATACTCCCGGATGATAAGGGTCGAACAGATGAGATATTTTTTCGTTGCCTCTATCCACAGCGAGTGTATATTGTATTAAATCATTAGTACCTATTGAAAAGAAATCAACGTATTTTGCAAGGCTCTCTGATATAACTGCAGCAGAAGGAGTTTCAATCATAATACCTATTTCAATATTTTCATCAAAAGCAATATTATTATTTTTTAAATTATTTTTAACTTCGTCTAAAATATTTATGACTTTCTTTAATTCATTCAATCCCGTTATCATTGGAAACATTATACGCACTTTTCCAATTGCGCTTGCTCTCAATATTGCCCTCAATTGAACTTTAAATATATCTATGTTGGACAAACAAAACCGTATACTGCGCCAACCCAAAAAAGGATTGGATTCTTTTTCATTTTCAAAATAGCTGCTGTACTTATCCCCGCCAATATCAAGAGTTCTAATAACAACGGGATTTGGCGCAAGTTTCTCAACAACTTCTTTATAAGAGTTATACTGTTCCTGCTCAGAAGGGAACCCCTGTTCTGTTAAATATAAAAATTCGCTTCTGAATAAACCGATACCATTTGCGCCGTAAGATAATATTAAAGGTAATTCCTCCGGAATCTCCATATTTGCAGATAAAGAAAATTTCTTGCCGTCAAGGCTTACTGTTTCAAGGTCTTTAAAAGTCATCAAGTTGACAATACTTCGGTCGTAAGCCCTTTGCGCGTTTTTATAAATTTCTATGGTTTCTTCACTGGGATTAATTATAATATCGCCTTTAACTCCGTCAAGAATTAAAAAATCATCATCATCGAGTATTGATAATATTCCCTTCATCCCGACAATTGCAGGTATTTTCAATCCCCGCGCAACGATTGAAGTATGAGTAGTTAATCCCCCAATTTCCGTTATAATACCTTTAATTTTTTTAGGGTCAATTACCGTTACACCGGAAGGCATAATATCATGGGCAATTACGATGCCCGGCTCATCCAGTTTATTCAACGCGCTCATCTTAGGCCGGTTGTAAAGGTATGAAATTACTTTATCGCGTACATCAATTAAATCAACGCTTCTTTCACGTAAATATGTATCCTGAATATTTTGAAGTTTTTGAATATTATCTTCGAAAACCTGATAAAAAATATATTCAACGTTTTTTAGATATTTATTTATTCGTTTGTTTACTTCATTTTTCAAATTCGGGTCATCGAGAATTAAGATGTGCGCAGTTAAGTAGTCCGCAACTATGGGAGTATCGGATTTGGATATTTCTTCCTTAAGCTTTACGAGTTCAACTCTTGCTTTTCTTATGGCTTGATCTAAACGGCTTAATTCCTGACTTATATCATCAGGTTCAATTTTATATTCAGAAACGGAATGATAATCTTTGGCGAAAATTATTGCTTTCCCAATAGCAATTCCGTGACTGGCTATTAATCCGCCGGAAATCTTTAGCTCTCTTTTCTCCAATTTATCGCCCTTTAATTTAATAAACAGGTGCCTTATTTATTCTATACTTAATTTCATCAATGTCAAGCAAAATATCTTGACTATTCAGCCATTTTAAATAAATATAATAAATATAGGTTTTTTTTATTGATATTATCAATCACAATTTTTAGTTTGATAAAATCAAAAAAGAATAGTCAACTTAATTAAAGGAGAAAAATTGTGGCAATAAACGAAGAACAAGTTAAAAGCGCTATTGAAGAAATCCGTCCTAATTTGCAAATGGACGGCGGTGATATAGAATTTCATGGAATGGACGGAAATATTGCTAAAGTACGTCTTTTAGGTATGTGTGCTCATTGCCCGAGCGCGCAATACACTCTTAAAATGGGTGTTGAGGCTCATCTAAAAGATAGAATTCCTGAAATCGAAGGCGTTGTACAAGTTTAAACATTCCGCGCTACCGTATCCTACGGATAAAGATACGGTAGCCGTTATCATTACCAACCATATAATATCCGTTATTGTAAAAAACGACTTTATTTCCATGGCCGTCAATTAAAATCAATTTCCTATTTTTAAACTTATAGGTTCCAAACATAACAGATGGAGGAGAGGCACCGAGAAAATAATAATAACGCATACGGAAATGACAATCATTTACCATATCTATTATCAACCTTATATCAGGTGCGCCGTAACTTTCCGCCCTGCCGGTATACATTATTTTATTATAGTGATGTCTGGTATATGCTTGTGATGCTAAAAATATAATTGTAAGAAGTAATAAACTTTTTTGTATCATGATTCTGTTTTTATACTATCGGCAAATTATCAAAAATAAAGTCAATGATAAAGTAATTAACAATTAAATAATATTATTTAATACCGGATTTCAAAAATTACGTTATTGTATTATACAATACCACTGCCTGAACCCACGTTTGCCGATATATATCTAATTAAATAAACAATGAACATAATTAAAGTAAAACCTGAAATAACTATACCAGAAACTGCAAGGGATTTATTACTTTTATCCTTGCCTGTGGATCTTTTCATTCCCAAAACGCAAAAAATTATGGATGGAATTGACCCTAAAACTAAAAAAAAACTTAAAATAAACCCGATTAATACAAATTTATCTCTATAAACTATATTTACAACGGGGAGGTCCTTATAAGGCTTTTCGTTAACCTTTTCAGGCTTAATTTCTGTACAAGCATCCTTGCTTCTGGTATCATTATCCGATTTAACAAGTATTTTCGTGCCGCAGTTAAAACAAAATTTATCATTATCATTTATTTCTATTCCACAATCATGACAATACATTTATTCGCCCCCGTTCTCTTTTATTTTAAAATTAATTATTTTTTCTAATACATCAAAAGGCAATAGGTTTTCAGGAGTAAAATGAATTGTTGTTCCTGAAATTTTGTATAGGCTTAATTCGTTTTTAAATTCCTTAATAAGTTCCGGACTCATGGTATAAATTGAAAGCCCCTTTTTCGTTGCGGCAAATCCGATTACATCGCGTTTTGTTCGGAAAACCGGAATTTTATAGCTAATGCGTTCTTTAACTCCGGGAATTATTTTACGGATGTCTTTACGTAAAGTTTCTAATGTTTGCTTTTCATCACCGTTAAGTTTAGATAAATATTCATCAATTTCATCAGGACAATTTCTATCAGGGCCTTGTTCGTTTCCCATTTATAACTCTCAAAAAATAAGCCGGTAAAAAATTACCGGCAATATATTTTAACTTTCAACTGTTTCTTCTGTATCCACGGTTTCTTCTTCATCGTGTTCTTCAAAGTCTTCATCAAGATTATCTGTTTCCAGATTTTTCTTAGCTTTAGCATTCGGATCTGAAAACCGTGCGTTTATTTTTTCAAAAGCTTTAACACCGGTTCCTGCAGGAATTAAGTGGCCGATAATTACGTTCTCTTTTAAGCCGCGTAACTGGTCGGTTTTTCCTTTTATGGCAGCGTTTGTCAGTACCTTGGTTGTTTCCTGGAAACTTGCTGCTGAAATAAAAGAATCAATGTTTAATGATGCTTTTGTGATACCCAACAATACAGGCCTTGCTGACGCAGGTTTACCACCCTGATCCGCAACATCCTGATTTACTTTTTTAAACTGAAACTTATCTACTTGTTGTCCGATTATAAAATCAGTATCACCGACATCAGTTACTTCAACCTTACGTAACATCTGGCGGATTATAATACTAACGTGTTTATCATTAATGTTTACACCTTGTAAACGGTAAACTTCCTGTATTTCATTAACTAAATAAGTTTGAAGTTTATTTTCACCTTCAACTCTTAATAAATCGTGAGGATTAACAGGGCCGTCACATAATGCCATGCCTGCACGCACTCTTTCTCCCTCACGGACGAGAATACGTTTATTTAAAGGTATAACATGTTTAATTTTTTCCGGTTCACCTTCATCATTTTCAAAATCAGTTTCAAGATAAATTACTGTTTTACCTTTCTGCCTGTCACCGAAGATAATAATACCGTCATCCTCTGCTATAATACAAGCATCTTTTGGTTTACGTGCTTCAAATAACTCTGCAACTCTAGGTAAACCACCTGTGATATCTTTTTGTTTAACCTGCTGGCGAGGGATTTTAGCAAGGGTTTCACCTGCTTTAATTTCCTGACCCTCTTCAACGAGCAATATTGCTCCTGATGGTAACGGAAACTGCATCTGGCCTTCTTCACTGTCGATTATTACTTTTGGAGCAAGGCTGCCGTCTTTAACTTCATGAATTACACCAAGCCCTGTTTCTATCTCATCAGTAACCTGGCTTTGTTTTAATGTAGTTCCCTGAATAATATCATCAAAGATTAATTTACCGCTTATATCTGAAATAATAGGTTCAGCATAAGGGTCATATTCTGCAATTACCTGTCCGCGTTTTACTATTTCATCAATATCAGCGACTATTCTAGAACCGCTTTTTATATTTAATGTAGCTTCCGGGCCGATTAAATAAATAATATTGTCTTTTATCAAAACGTTACAATTATTCGTTGATTTTACATCCGTGCCTTCAGCAGATTTTCCAATAACATCGCCAATTAGCAGCCGGTCGCCGTCTTTAACAGTAATATCTTTTAAATCGTCTACATTATATTCGCTAATAACTCTTCTTAAGTTTAATGTGCTTTTTCTGGAAACAATTTTTGAGCCGTCTTCAATATCAATATAATTCTCAGGCAAGCCCGATATTATTGCAGAATAATTCAATTTCAATGTTGCTTCTTCAACCTGCATCGCTGCTGCACCACCAATATGGAAGGTACGCATTGTCAACTGGGTTCCGGGCTGTCCGATAGATTGAGCTGCAATAATACCTACTGCCTCACCAATTTCTACTGTTTTACCCGTTGCAAGGTTACGTCCGTAACATTTTTGGCAAACTCCGTGTTCGGTTTCACAAGTAAGTACACTTTTAATTCTAACACGTTCTATACCTGCTTTTTCTATTTGTTCTGCAACAATCTCGTTTATCTCCTCATCCTGCTCAACAATTGGTTCGTGTGTTTTTGGATGATAAATTGTTTCAGCAGAATATCTACCTACAATTCTATCAGCCAGGCGTTCAATCTCTTCCTCACCTTCCCTAATAGCTTCAAGCACAAGGCCGTTAATTGTACCGCAATTTTCTTCAGTTACAACAACGTCTTGAGCAATATCAACAAGACGGCGTGTTAAATAACCTGCATCCGCGGTTTTTAACGCTGTATCTGCAAGGCCCTTACGTGCACCGTGAGTGGAAATAAAATACTCAAGTACGCTCAAGCCTTCTTTAAAGTTAGATTTAATAGGAAGCTCAATAATTTCACCTGAAGGTTTAGCCATCAAACCGCGCATACCTGCAAGCTGCCTTATCTGCTGTCTAGAACCACGGGCACCACTGTTTGCCATCATATATAACGAGTTAAATCCGTCTTTATCGGTTTTTAACTCGCTCATCATTTCAGATGATATTTTATCGCTTGTATGAGACCATACGTCAACAATTTTGTTGTAACGTTCATCGTCAGTAATGTATCCCTGACGATACTGGTTCTCAATTTTTTCAACTTCTTTATCTGTTTTTTCTATTAATGAAACTTTCTTAGTAGGTATTTTTACATCATCAAGGCCAATTGTTGAACCGAATATCATAGAAAACTTAAATCCGGTTTTTTTAATTTTATCAAGCATTGTAGCTGTATCTGAAGGCCCGAATTCACTGAAACACCTTAATACTGTACGCTGCAACCCTTTTTCATCCAAAGGATTATTAACATACTCAAAACTTTCAGGCAGACATGTATTAAATATCATACGCCCTAAAGTTGTTTCAACTGTGTAAAATTTATTGTTTTCCCAGTCAACATTAGGAAATTTATGAATCCATTCTTCTTCTGTTCTGGATATTCTTATTTTAATTAATGACTGATAATCTATAACTCCGAACTCTCTTGCAATTTCTGCCTCGTTAAAACTTGAGAAAAGCATGCCTTTGCCTTTACCGCTTCTTTTCTCAGTGGTCATCTGGTTAATACCCAGTACCATATCCTGAGTAGGCGCAACAATTGGCTGGCCGTTTGCGGGGTTTAGCAGATTTTTGCTTGAAAGCATTAGTAACCAGCATTCTATTTGTGCCTCAACGCTCAAAGGAACGTGTACAGCCATCTGGTCGCCGTCAAAGTCCGCGTTAAAAGCATGACAAACAAGAGGGTGTAATTTTATTGCTTTACCTTCAACCAATACAGGTTCAAATGCCTGAATACCCAGCCTGTGCAAAGTAGGAGCACGGTTTAATAATACCGGATGTTCTTTTATTACTTCTTCAAGAACGCCCCAAACTTCCTGCTTTTCTTTTTCAATCCATTTTTTTGCGCTTTTTATATTATAAACATAGCCTTTATCAACAAGGCCTCTCATAATAAAAGGCTTGAATAATTCTAAAGCCATTTTTTTAGGCAATCCACATTGATGCATTCTTAATTCAGGCCCTACAACGATTACGCTACGTCCTGAATAGTCAACGCGTTTTCCAAGAAGGTTTTGTCTAAACCGTCCTTGTTTACCTTTCAACATATCAGAAAGGGATTTTAGGGGCCTGTTTCCCGGGCCTTTTACCGCGCGTTTACGTCTTGAATTATCAAATAAAGCGTCAACTGCTTCCTGCAGCATACGCTTTTCGTTACGGATAATAATTTCAGGAGCTTTTAAATCTTTTAGTCTTTTTAATCTATTATTTCTGTTTATTACGCGTCTGTATAAATCATTTAAGTCAGAAGTTGCAAACCGTCCACCGTCTAACTGAACCATGGGCCGCAATTCTGGCGGAATTACAGGTATAACATCGAGTATCATCCACTCAGGGCTGTTATCGCTTCTATGAAAATCTTCCAGGATTTCAAGGCGTTTTAATAACCTCGGGTCTGACTTCTGGCCTTTCTCTTCCATTTTCTCTCTTAACTTTTCAATTTCAGATTCAAGGTCTATAGTAGCAAGGAGATTTTTTACAGCATCTGCGCCAATCTCAGCATTGAAATTAACACCGTATTTTTCTTTATAACTTATATATTCTTCTTCGGTTAATAATTGAAGCGGTTTTAAATCCGTATCTCCAGGATCGGTTACAACGTATTTTTCAAAATATAAAACGCTTCTTAAATCACTGACTGAAATACCAAGTAATAATCCGATACGTGAAGGTACTGATTTATAATACCAGATATGAGAAACAGGGCTTGCGAGTTCAATATGCCCCATCCGTTCACGCCGTATTTTAAAATGCGTTACTTCTACACCACAGCGGTCACAAACAACGCCTTTATATCGTATTGATTTATATTTTCCACAGTAACATTCCCATTCCTTGGTTGTTCCGAAAATTCTTTCACAGAATAATCCGTCACGTTCAGGCCTTAATGTCCTGTAATTTATAGTTTCAGGTTTTTTTACTTCTCCGCAGGACCATTCTCTAATCCTTTGGCTGGAAGCAAGTTGAATAGTAATTCTATCGAAATCGTTTAAATCTCTCATAATGATTTACTCCGGTTATTTTCTTAAAGATTATATTGTTCGGTTTTTCTTGCTTAAAATCTCTTCGTCTTTATCTGTTAATGCAAGCTGCTTGCCGTTTTTATCATATATCTGTAAATCAAGCGCAAGGCCTCTTAATTCCTGTACCAATACGTTAAATGATTCAGGTATACCAGGAGATTCAGCATATTCACCTTTGACAATGTTTTCGTAAATCTTAGCACGCCCCATCATGTCATCGGATTTCGTTGTTAAGAATTCCTGTAAGGTATTCGCTGCACCGTATGCTTCCAATGCCCAAACTTCCATCTCCCCTAAGCGCTGGCCGCCGAATTGTGCCTTACCGCCGAGAGGCTGTTGCGTTACTAACGAGTAAGGGCCGGTACTTCTTGCATGCATTTTATCATCAACAAGGTGTATTAATTTTAAGATATACATATACCCTACCGTTACTTCGTTTTCAAGGGCAATACCCGTTCTACCGTCATAAAGTACAGTTTTTCCGTTAACACTAACTCCTGCTGTACTTAGTTCTTTTTGAATCTCTTCCAAAGTTGCACTGTCAAATACCGGGCAATAGTAACGCATATTCTGTGCTTTTGCAGCCCAGCCAAGATGCGTTTCAAGTATCTGCCCTAAGTTCATACGTGAAGGTACACCTAACGGGTTTAATACAATATCAACCGGTGTTCCGTCCGGTAAGAAAGGCATATCTTCTTCAGGTACAATTCTGGACACAACGCCTTTGTTTCCATGACGCCCGGCTAATTTATCACCTTCGCAAAGCTTTCTTTTTTTAGCGATAAATACTTTTATCATTTCTTCAACACCGGGAGATAAATCGTCACCCGATGATCTTGAAAATGTATTAGTTCCAATTACGATACCGCCGTTTCCATGAGGTACCTTTAATGATGTATCTTTTACTTCCCTTGCTTTCTCACCGAAAATTGAATGTAAAAGTTTATATTCAGGAGTTAAGTCGGTTTCACCTTTAGGCGTTACCTTACCAACGAGAATATCACCGGAACTAACTCTGGCGCCTATTCTTATAACACCGTTTTCATCAAGGTTTTTAAGCGCTTCTTCTCCGAGATTTGGAATATCTCTGGTAATGCTTTCAGTACCGAGTTTGGTTTCTCTTGCTTCAACCTCGAACTCTTCTATATGAATAGATGTGAAAATATCTTGTTTTACTACTTTCTCGGAAATAAGGATAGCATCCTCATAGTTATATCCATCCCATGTCATAAAAGCAACAAGCAGGTTTCTTCCAAGTGCAAGTTCACCCTCTTTACAAGCAGGGCCGTCGGCCAATAAATCTCCTACTTTTACTTTATCCCCCACACTAACAACTGGTTTTTGTGTAAAACACGTATTCTGGTTCGTGCGGTTATATTTTTGTAATTCATATGTAACTGTTTGGCTTCTACTTACTTTTATTTGAATTGATGTATTATCTACTTTAACAATTTCACCGTCATGCTCAGAGAGCGCGCAAACACCGCTGTCCATTGCAGCTTTTCTTTCCATGCCTGTGCCAACAACCGGCGCTTCACAATTAAGTAACGGCACTGCCTGACGCTGCATGTTTGATCCCATCAAAGCACGGTTAGCATCATTATGCTCTAGAAACGGTATTAACGCGGTTGACACCGAGATAATTTGTTTTGGCGAAACGTCAATGTAATCGATTTGATTTGGAGCAACAATAGGATATTTACCTTTATTTCTAGCTGCAATAAAATTCTCGATGAACCGGTTTCTATCATCAACTTCAGCATTAGCCATAGCAATATTGTAGTTCTCTTCTTCAATTGCGGTTAAATATTCAATTTCATCGGTTATTCTGCCGTCTTCCACTCTTCTATACGGTGTTTCTAAAAAGCCGTAATCGTTAACTCTCGCAAAAGTTGAAAGAGAAAGAATTAAACCGATATTCGGGCCCTCAGGAGTTTCAATCGGGCACATTCTTCCGTAATGCGTATGGTGAACGTCTCTTACCTCAAACCCTGCTCTTTCTCTAGATAAACCACCCATACCAAGAGCATTCAATCTCCGTTTATGTGTTAACTCTGAAAGAGGGTTTGTCTGATCCATAAACTGTGATAACTGGCTTGAACCAAAAAATTCTTTTATTATTGCAGTTATTGGCTTGATAGAAATAAGTTTTTGAGGAGTTATTTCATTAACATCCTCTGTATTCATTCTTTCTTTTACAGCGCGTTCCATTCTGGCAAAACCGGTTTTAAGCTGGTTAACTAAGAGTTCGCCTACGCAGCGGATACGCCTGTTTCCTAAATGGTCGATATCATCAACGTCCTCTTCCGCAAGATATACTTTTAATAAATATTTAATCGTTCTGATTATATCCTCACCGGATAAAGTTCTTTCAGAAGGAATAGATTTTTTCTCTTTTTTATCTTTGGAATAAAGCTTTTGATTGAATTTATAACGCCCAACTCTACCAAGGTCATATTTTTTAGGGTCAGAGAATAAGCGTTGAAATTCTCTTTCTGCGTTTTCAAGAGTAGTGGGCTCACCCGGACGGGTTACACTGTGTAATTTTGAAATAGCATCTGCTTTATCTTTGGAATCATCTTTTTCAAGACATTTAATAATTGTTTTTTCTTCTTTTAAATGATCCTGATCAATAATTAATATTTTGTTAAAACCAAGAGTTTGTATTTTTTCAGCATCACCGATGTTTATTTCCATTCCCGCTGTATAAACCGGATGTTCAGCATTCTCATCAGTAACAATATCCTGAGCAATCCTGATTGCTTCGGTAGCTGTTTCAAACAAATCCTTTTCCTTATTTAAATCAATTTCTTTAGTATTGTAAAACAAGGAAATAATATCCGCATTAGTTTCATAACCGATGGCTCTAAGTAAGTTCGTTACCAGTACATTTTTTTTGCGGTCAATTTTTATATATAATAATTCTTTTTTAATATCCAGTTCAAACTCAAGCCATGCGCCTTTATCAGGAATTATCTTAGCGTTAAATAATTTTTTCTTATCATCATAAGAAAAAACAACGCCCGGAGATTTATGAATCTGGGAAACAACAACGCGTTCCGCGCCATTGATTATAAATGTTCCCCTTTTGGTCATCTTCGGAATATCTCCCATGAAGATTTCCTTTTCTCTAACCTCACCTGTGTTTTTATAAATAAGACGTATAACGGCTTTTAAAGGAACCGCATATGTCAATCCTTTTTCTTTTGATTGAAGTTCGTTATACTTTGGCTCACCGAATGAATAACTAACAAAATCAAGAATTATATCATTGTTTGGGCTTTCTATAGGGAAAGTTGCTCTAAATACACTTTGAAGCCCTGCTTCTTCATCTCTAATAGTTAAATCAATACTATCCTGAAGAAACCATTCATAAGATTTCTTTTGTATTTGGATAAGGTTAGGGATTTCCATAACCTTAGGGATTTTCGCAAAATTTTTAACTTCTATTTCTTTCTTTGCTTTTTTTCCTTTAAAAATCGCCATTGGCTAGACCTCTTTTTAAAAAGTAATATCCGGGTTTTAAAAATAAATTGGTAAGAATAAAAATTTTATATTCCTTTATATTTTTTATAAAATTAAAATAAGACTGACACACTAGGCTTTTATGATAATTTGAAACATTCTCCAAATTTCCGAAGATTTCTTTCAATAATTAAAAAAATATAATTAAATTCGGTAAAAGAGAAGCACTTTTTAACTTCTCTTTTACCAATATGTATTTTTATTGTAAATATCCGTTATTTAATCTCTACAGAAGCACCGGCACCTTCTAATTCAGCTTTAATTTTTTCAGCTTCATCTTTAGGAACTTTTTCCTTAATTTTTCCGCCTTCTTCAATTAATGCTTTTGACTCTTTTAAGCCAAGGCCGGTAATAGCTTTAACAGCTTTAATTACAGCAACTTTGTTGCCTCCGGCATCAGATAAAACGACATCAAATTCGTTTTTCTCTTCTTCTTCAGCGCCGCCGCCGCCGCCAGCTCCACCTGCTGCTGCTACTGCAACTGGTGCTGCTGCGCTTACACCAAACTCTTCTTCCATAGCTTTAACAAGTTCAGCTGCTTCTACCATTGTCATACCTTTAATTACTTCTAAAACTTCTTTAACTTTATCAGACATCTTTTTCCTCTTTCATAAAGTGGTTAATTATTTTTTAAATTATAATTTCAAACTGAAATCTATGAATTTTTATCAATCCATGCTTTAAGACACTGCATAATTCCTCGGATTGGGCCGGAAGTACACATTGCTATACCCCTTGCCGGTCCCTGAATACAACCCATTAGTTGAGCCAAGAGCACCTCTTTAGTAGGCAGTTTGGAAATTGAAATAACTTCTGTACTATCTACAGCACGGCCTTCAAAATAACCACCGATTATTTTGAAGATTTGTTCTTTTTTAAACGTTTTATTAAAATCAACAATTATTTTTGCAGGCGATACAGGGTCGTCTTCATTTTTCATGAAAGTTACACCAACCGGGCCTTTTAAATAATCATCAACTCCTTCTATTCCTTTATCTTTAAGAGCAATCTTAAAAAAATTATTTTTTACAACTTTATACTCAGCTTCCTTTTCTCTTAACTTTGAGCGTAAATCTGTAATCTGCTCTACATTTAAGCCTCTGTAATCTGTTAAATAAAAATTACTTGAAACGCCGAGTTTTTCTTTTAATTCTTCTACTGCTTTAACTTTGTATTCTTGTGGCATATTACCCGCTCCTTATTTCTCTGAAAAAGACTGATGGTTTATTTTAACACCGGGCCCCATAGACGATGATATTACAATAGTTTTAATATAACGCCCTTTTAAATCACTGGGTTTTTTCCTTAAAAGCTCTTTATAAAACGCATTAGCATTTTCAACTATCTGCTCTGCGGTCATTGAAGCTTTTGCTATTCTTTGGTGTATAATTCCTTGTTTGTTCGCACGGTATTCTTCTTTACCTTTTTTAAACTCAGTTATAGCTTTTTCAACATCATTAGTAACCGTTCCGGTTTTAGGGTTAGGCATCAAACCCCTTCTGCCCAGATACTTACCAAGTTTACCGATTTTTTTCATCATATCCGGTGTTGCTATAGCCACATCGAATTCATACCATCCATCTTCAATCTTTTTAACGTATTCATCAACCCCAACGAAATCAGCTCCTGAAGCCTTAGCTTTTTCAGCAGCTTCTCCCTCTGCGAAAACAAGCACTGTTGTGCTTGCTGTTGAAACAGGATGGGGTAATGTTATTGTATCTCTAATTGTATGCTTTGCTTTTAAGTTTAAATTAAAAGCAAGGTCAATTGATTCATCGAATTTTGCAGTTGCCATGCTTTTTGTTAGCTCACAAGCTTCCGGCAGATCATAATACTTTTCTCTATCAACTTTTTCTTTTTCTACTGTAAATCTTTTACTATGATTCATATCTTTATCCTTATATATAATCCTAATTAGCTCTATCTATACCCATACTGCGCGCTGTGCCGAATATTACTTCAACAGCTGCATCAAGGTTAAAAGCATTCAAATCCGGCATTTTTATTTTTGCAATCTCTTCTGCTTGAGCGCGGGTTAACTTTCCAACCTTAATCTTATTAGGCTCTGCAGAACCGCTTTTTAATTTAAGCGCTTTTTTTATTAAATCAGCAGCAGGCGGAGTTTTCGTTATAAATGAAAAACTTCTGTCAGCATAAACTGAAATAATTACCGGAATAACCATACCCATCTGATCTTTGGTTGCATCATTATACTTTTTGCAAAAATCCTGGATATTAATACCGTGTTGGCCTAAAGCAGGGCCAACAGGTGGCGCAGGATTTGCTTTACCCGCTTCTATTTGTAATTTAATTAGTGCTTTTATTTCTTTTGCCATTTTCTATTCCTCTTTATCAAACAAACCTATATTTTTTCAACCTGTAGAAAATCAAGTTCAACAGGGGTTGCACGTCCAAAAATTTCAACCCGAACTTTAATTTTTCCTTTTTCGTGATTGATATCCTCAATTGTTCCGTTAAAGTTCATGAAAGGCCCGTCAACCACTTTTACTGTTTCACCAAAAGAAAAACTAACCTTAGGAATAATAACATCACTGCTTTTAATCTCACCCATTTTCATAAGAATGTTTTTTGCATCCTCATTGGATATTGGGCGCGGTTTTTCGTTTTTCTCCGTTCCTAAAAATCCGGTTACACCGTTTATTTGCCGGATACCCCCGACAACTTGTTTCCAATCGATATCAGGGTTTTCCAAATCCATTTCTATTAAAACATAGCCGGGAAAAATCTTCTTCTTTATATTACGTTTTTTACCGGCACGCATTTCAACAACGTCTTCCACAGGAATCTTTATATCTCCTACGGAAGAAGAAAACTTTGCTTTAATGCCTTTTTCAACAGCATTTTTAACTTTATTTTCGTGCCCAGAGAACGTATGTATAATATACCAGTTTTTTGCCATCTAACAATTCACCAACTACCTTATAACTGTTCTAACCAGGGTAACTGCTCCAAAATCGATTAAACCTAGTATTAAGGAAAACAAAATGATAAAAACAATCACAACCCATGTAGATGATACAATTTCATCTTTCTTGGGCCAAGAGACTTTCTTTAATTCGCCAACCGATTCTTTTATATAATTCTTTAACTTACCCAAAATTAAACTCCATTTAATTACAATATTCAGGCCAGGAGGGGCTCGAACCCCCGACATTCGGTTTTGGAGACCGACGCTCTGCCAAACTGAGCTACTGGCCTATATTATTAAAGTTTTTTTATTTCTCTATGTAAAGTATGCTTCCTATCAAAAGGACAATACTTTTTCAACTCTAACTTATCAGGATTTTTTCTTTTATCCTTTTTCGTTGTATAATTACGTCTTTTACATTCGCTGCATTCAAGCGCTATTATTTCTCTCATAACTAAGTCCTTAACTTTCGTAATATAAGCCCGCGATCAGAATCGAACTGATGACCTTTTCCTTACCATGGAAACGCTACTACCGACTGAGCTACGCGGGCATAATAAGGAAATCGAATGAATAAATTAACAAAAAAAATACCAAGCGTCAAATTTAACGCTGATAAATTTTTACTATTTACAAATTTAAACGGAATTTTTTCCTTAAAGAAAAGCCGGTAGATAATATGGTTTAAAAATCCAAGAAAAAAACTAATTTATATTTTAAACACTTAGCCAGAAAAATATAATAAAAAAAAGGCGGAAAATCCACCTTTTATTTATTAACGTGTATATTCAACAATTCTTGTTTCTCTTATCGCTGTTACTTTAATTTGGCCGGGATATTTTAGTTCATCTTCTATGCGGCCTGCTATACCACGGGCAATACTTTTAATTTCCTCATCACTAGTTGCCTCACTATCCATAATTATCCTTAGTTCTCGGCCTGCCTGAATCGCAAAAGCTTTATCAACTTTTTCATATTCAGTTGCGATTTTCTCAAGATTTTGCAACCGTTTTAAATAATTATCAAACGACTCTTTTCTTGCTCCGGGACGGCTAGCGCTTATGGCATCGGCCACTTGAACAACAACAGCCTCAACACTCTCGGGCGGTACATCAAAATGATGCGCAGCAATAGCATTTACAACGGTTTTATTCATACCGTGTTTACGTGCCACATCAGCTCCGACCGTTGCGTGCCCGCCTTCGCTGTCTGCAATTCCCTTACCTATATCATGTAACAAACCCGCAGTTTTACACATTCTTATATCTGCGCCAACCTCTGCTGCAACAATGCCTGCAATATTTGCAACTTCACGGGAATGATTTAAAATATTTTGTCCGTAAGAATAACGGTATTTTAACCGTCCAATGTATTTTTGCAGTTCCGTTGAAATACCCTGTAAGTTTAAGTCAAAACACGCTTTTTCGCCTTCTTCCATAATAACGTTTTCCACATCTGCTCTTACTTTATTAATTACTTCTTCAATACGGGCAGGATGGATTCTTCCGTCCGAAATCAAACGTTCTATTGCTATCCTTGCGATTTCCCTTCTAACGGGTTCAAAACATGAAAGTACGATTGCTTCGGGTGTATCATCAATTATTATATCGACACCGGTTAAAGTTTCAAGCGCGCGTATATTACGGCCTTCACGCCCTATAATACGGCCTTTCATTTCATCTGTTGGCAGCGCAACAGTGGAAACAGCTATCTCCGCAGTAATTTCGGTGGCTGTTCTCTGAATTGCGGATGTTATAACGTTTTGCGCTTTTTTTTCCGCAATCTGTTTTGCTTCCGTTTCAATTTTATTAATGAGTTTGGATGCGTCTGCTCTGGCTTGTTTTTCAATTGACTGCATAAGCATTTCTTTTGCTTCTACACTTGACAAACCTGAGATTTTCTCAAGTTCACTCCGCTGTTTTTGTATAATTTCAGCGAGGTCTGAATCTTTTTTTTCGACCACTCTTTCTCGTTCTGTTAAGGTTTTAGTTCTGTGCTCTACTTGATCCAGTTTGCGCTCAAGATTCTCTTCTTTATTAAGAAGTCTGGATTCCATTTTCTGTAATTCCGAGCGCCTGTCTCTGGTCTCTTTTTCAAATTCATTCTTTTCATGCAATAATCTGTCTTTTGCTTCAATTATTGCTTCTTTTCTCTTATGTTCTATCTCTTTTTCGGCATTCTTTAACAAGTCACTTGCTTTTTGCTCAGCTGATTTAACAGAGACTTTGCCAATATAAAGCCGAATAATAAATCCCACAGCTAAACCTACAACGAGAGAGGGTACAATATATGCAATTATCATCGCATACCCCCTGTAGGTAATTTTATCTGAAATAAGTTTACTATATATTACTTTTTGATGTCAATAAAAAAAATAAAAATAGCAATATTATTTCAACAGTATTCAATTATAAAAATCATCAATTTCTTTTATAAAGTAAATACTAATTTAATTATCGTAATTTTTTTTATAAAAGTAAATAAAATATTGTCTAATTTATTGACAAAGCAAATTTAGGGATTTACTTTTTTATAACGGAGGGGAAAATGAAAAAAAATTCATTCCTAATAATTATTTTTCTGCTGTTAATACATATTAACCAAATATCACCTTTCAGAAAAAGAATGGCGGAAATATATCAGAAAATAAATACAACGTTAAAACAAAGGCGTAAGAAGAAATACCTTTCCTACCCCCATGTTTTTAAAGTTAAAATCTCTTTATACAAAAAAGAGCCTTTAAACTGTTTCATCAGACTAAAATCAGAAAAAATACGATGCATACCTTTTAAGAGCAATAAAGGTAGTATTGCCGTAACGAAAAATATAAAAAACATTTCAAAAGTTAAAATAATAAAATGGAAACCTTATAAATACAAAACTATTAAACAATTTGTCAAATATCTTTATAAACCCAGTGTAATACTTTTAATATTCAAAAACGGAAAAAAATATTACGTCGCGGATTCCCATAAAAGCGCGTTCTATCAAAACTACGTTTTCATGCCCGGGGACGAGAACAAAACCGTTTTCAGCAATTTCATTCTATACTATAATAAAAAAACGAATAAGTTTTACGGTACCAATAAAAGCATAAGTTTCCACGTTAAGACACCGGCAAAAAATACAGCAACAACGTATAAAATACTAGAATATAAATACCAAAAAATTAGCAAGAACAGACTTAATAATATTCCTTCATTTTCCCCGGATGCAAAGTTTAAAATGAAAAAAGGTTCGGCAAATCGGTATTTCAGCAGCGTAAAAAAACGCTGGAGGCAACAACAACGGGAAAGACAAAAAGCTAGGGCAACAGAACGTGAACGGTTAAGAAAACTTAGGGAAAAATATAAAAAGAAAAACAAGAAATAAATTAATCGTAGCTTCCAATGGATTTAAAATTTTCATTTTCTTTTTCATAATTTATAACCATCTTTCAATAATCTAAGTTTAACTCATTAATTTTATTTTTAATATATCCTTCTTCAATATCAAATGCAGTAATAATATAATACTCATAATAATTGTCATATTTTTTTTCTCTATATATTACTCTAATATACCTTCCTGAAAACAACTTTCCCAATGCTTCAATACTTCCATACTTTTCTTTTATCAATCAAAATTTCAGGTAATTCAAAAAAATCTTTTATCTCTTCAACTGTAATATCGTGTTTATGAATATGTAAACCATTCTCATCATGATAAAATTCAAACCTATTCATTAGTAAATTATAAATCACTTTTATTAAAATATCAATCTAAATAAAAAGCCGCTTACGGGGGATGAAAGCGGCTTTTAAAGTATCTTTTCTCTACTTAATGGGAGAGAAATGTATATTTACGAATTATTCGTTTTTCTCATCATCAACAACTTCATATTCAGCATCAACAACGTTTTCATCAGCTTGGCCGCCGCCTTGCTGTTGTTGTTCCTGGCCTCCGGCACCGGGTTGTCCCTGTCCTTGCTGGCCTCCTGCCTGCTGCTGCTGTTGATATAAAAATTGAGAAATAGCGTTGCTTGCATTCTGCAAATTGGTTAATGCAGTTTTAATTCTTGCCTGATCATTTGCTTCTAAAGCATCGCGCACTTCTTTTATCGCTTCCTGAACTTTTTGTTTTTCAGCATCGGGAATTTTATCACCGTTCTCGCTTAGAAGTTTCTCCATTTGATAAGCAAGAGAGTCTGCGTTATTTCTAAGCTCTGCTTCTTCTCTTCTTTTCTTATCTTCTTCTTTATGTTTTTCAGCATCACGAACCATTGTTTCAATTTCATCCTCAGACAATCCGCTTGATGCCTGAATTCTAATAGACTGCTCTTTGCCTGTGCCTAAATCTTTAGCAGTAACGTGTAGTATACCGTTAGCATCGATATCAAAAGTTACTTCAACTTGAGGCACACCTCTTGGAGCAGGCGGAATACCTACTAACTGGAAATTACCAATCATTTTATTTCCGCTTGCTATATCACGTTCACCTTGAAATACCTTAATATCTACCGCGGGCTGGTTATCAGCTGCAGTTGTAAAGATCTCACTCTTTCTCGTTGGTATTGTTGTATTTCTAGGTATTAACCTTGTGAATACGTCGCCCATTGTTTCAATACCAAGTGAAAGCGGAGTTACGTCAAGAAGCAAGATGTCTTTAACATCACCGGCTAATACACCACCCTGTATAGCTGCACCCATAGCAACGGCTTCATCAGGATTAACGTTTTTAGCAGGGTCCTTACCAAAAATATTTTTAACTATTGTTTGAATAGCAGGAATTCTCGTTGAGCCTCCAACTAAAATAACCTGATCAATTTCAGTTTTATCAAAACCTGAATCAGCCAGACAGCTTTCACAAGGGTGTTTAACTTTTTGTAAATGCCTGTCTATTAACTGCTCAAACTTAGCCCTTGACAACTGCAAATTAAGGTGTTTAGGCCCGCTTGCATCAGCTGTAATAAACGGTAATTCTATACTCGCTTGAGTTACACCGGAAAGCTCTATCTTAGCTTTTTCAGCAGCTTCTTTTAAACGTTGCTTTGACATTTTATCATTTGAAAGATCAATTCCTGATTGTTTTTTAAATTCCTCAACCATCCATTTAATAATTTCCTGATCAAAGTCGTCACCGCCAAGGTGAGTATCACCGTTAGTTGCTTTAACTTCAAATACACCGTCACCCAACTCAAGTATGGATATATCAAATGTACCGCCGCCAAGGTCAAATACAGCGACTTTAAGATTTTTGCCTTTTTTATCTAAACCGTATGCCAATGAAGCAGCAGTCGGCTCATTTATAATTCTTTTAACTTCCAAACCTGCAATTTTACCTGCATCTTTAGTTGCCTGTCTTTGAGCATCGTTAAAATAAGCAGGAACTGTTACTACTGCCTCTGTTACAGGCTGGCCTAAATAATCTTCAGCAGTTTGTTTCATTTTCATAAGTACTCTTGCAGAAATCTCAGGAGGAGAAAATTCACCCTGATTTACTTTAACTCTTACATCTCCATTAGGGCCTGCGCCTACATCATAGGAAATAGTTTTAATTTCTTCCTGAATTTCCTGAAATTTACGCCCCATAAAACGCTTAATACTTCGAACTGTGTTTGCAGGGTTGGTGATCGCCTGGTTTTTAGCTTGAATACCAACCAATTGCTCTCCTTTGTCATTAAACGCTACAATTGAAGGCGTTGTTCTTGTTCCTTCCGCATTGGGTATTACAGTAACATCATTTCCCTCAAGTACTGCAACTACGCTGTTTGTAGTACCCAAGTCAATTCCTATTATTTTTCCCATAATCTCATTCCTTTTTATTAAATTTTCTTAAAATATTATCTCCGTGAATGAGCTTTAACAAACCTCATTTGCGGAGATACGTAAACCTCAATTACTATCATTTATGATGTAATTTCTATCTTACGCGGTTTTACGTTTTCACTCTTACCAAGTTTCATTATTAAAATCCCGTTTTCAAGTTTCACGCTTATTTTTTCGCTGTCTATTTTATCTCCAACGAAAAACTTGCGTAAGTAATCTCCGGGCATAAATTCACGGTCAATGATTTCATATTCATTTTCCCATTCGCAGTCAACTTTACCGCTTAACTCAATATAACCGTTTTCATATATAACGGATACATCTTGTTTTTTAACTCCCGGTATTTCAGCTTTAATTACGAACTCATCATCGTTTTCATAAATATCAACCGAAGGGATTATATATTCTTTGCCGATTTCATTATAAGTTGTTTTTCTCATAACGCGTCTCCTTAAAAATTATTTTACTTTAATATCCTTCGCTTTCCCGTTATCAATAACGTTAAAATTAATTTCAAATACACCGTTCGTGGCTTTCAGCACAATTGAACCGGTATCAATTTTTTTGGAAATTTTAACAGAACGTAAAAACGGGCCGAACCCTCTTTCTGCTCTGACAAAATCGGCTTTCTCGTTGTCAGGATCCTTTTTAAACCCCCTGAGAATGAGGTAACCGTTTTTGTAATAAACTTCAATTTGATTTTTTTTAACTCCCGGCATTAGTGCAGTTATTTTATATTTGCTGTTTTTGCCATAAATATTCATTAAAGGATAATCATGTTTAAAAACAACGTCTTTAACAAAATAACTAATATCATTACCGGAAAAAAAATCAAATGTTTCCAATTCAAACCTCCATATTAAATATGGTTTTTAGAGGTTTATAGTTTTTAAATTCAAAACAAAACTTTTTGACTTCTTAATAAAATCCGTTAAAAATATTTTTCATTGTTTTATTAATTTAATAAAAAATCTTTTAAACGCGTTTTGCTTTATATTCAGCTAAACCTCCAAAAAGTTTAAAACTTTTCATATATGTTAATGCAATAACCGTGCCAAAAAATATATTTTCACTGGAATTTTTAACTGGCAATTATATAAGAATTTAGCAAAAAGAATAAAAATAATGCAATATCAAAAAAGAATAATCCGTGTCAAAATGCACAGGCAGGTAATAAGATAAAAAAAAACGTGTCATTTCGATACATACACGATTAAAATAAAGGGAACTGCTTTATAAAAAGTATATTATGAGTAAAAAAATCACTCATAATATACTAAAACATGATAATTCTGTGGAGTTATAAAATTACATTTACTAGTGATCTTTAGTCCAATCGATTTTTACACCGACAATTTTACCCAAAGCTTCAATGGTTTTATCAGTGTGGTAAAGCATTTTATCCGGTTTGGTTACTTTAACCGTACCGTCATCTTGAATAGTAAATCTTCTATCAGTATGGTGTTTTGCTTTTACTTTATCCTCATCTTCACTGCCAACGCCTTTCAACCAGATTGATCCGTTACAAACACAAAAATAAGTATTCTTGCTGTCTTCAACTTTTAAGCACATGGATGTTCCGCGAACGCCAGCCACAACCGAAGGAGTTGAAACGTAAAAAGTTCCGCTGTCTGTAAATTTGGATTTAGATACACCGGCCATCCAGCCTTTATTAAGTTTTAAATTGTTTGAATTAGGCCCGATACTAAAAACGAGTTCGCTTTTCTCGTTCACTTTAAAAACACTTTTTTCACCGACTTTAAGCACGAATGATGATTTCGCAGCTGTTGCTATCTTGTCTTCTTTATTGATTATATGGTATTTTTTAGCAGGTTTTCCGTTAACTGTTACCTTACCTATAACAGAAATTAAAATACCCTTGTACTTTTCAAGTTTTGGCTGCTTTTCGGTTTTTTTACAACTCACAATACCAATAGATAATATAAGTATTGAGGCTATTAGTAATTTTACTCTATTCATTTTTTTCTCCCCTTGTTATTATAAATTTTTCTAATGTATTTACAATACATCTTTAACTGAATTATAAAGTTTTACAAGAGGCAATTCAATAAATACTAGGAGATTTATATTTTTTTTATAGAAAATTTGTAAAAAAAGTATAAAAAATTTAAATAACCGAAATAATTTAAGCCTAATCAGAAGTATTTCTGAAAATTCCCGCATGGATTTTATTTTTAAAACGTTTTACACGGATAAAAATTTCTTCGGAAAAAGGAGATTCCTGGCCGCTCTTATCATATGCCGTCAACCTGATATAATAAAGCGCGTTCACCTTTAGCCCTGTTAAAGCAATCCTGGGAAGCAAAGGATTTTTCAATGAAGACACAGGTATTTGAATAGGAGAAAAGCCCTGCATCGCGAGTGTTCCGTTATACATGCCTTTTTTTCTGCCGTAATAAATCTTATAACCAACTACATCGGGTTCGGTATTTCCCTGCCATTTCAAATATATATTCCTG
The DNA here is from genome assembly GCA_937960625.1 of uncultured Spirochaetia bacterium. Lineage (GTDB taxonomy): Bacteria > Spirochaetota > CALGPD01 > CALGPD01 > CALGPD01 > CALGPD01. Next base: position 22,989 of record CALGPD010000355.1, read on the forward strand.
TTATAGCTAACCGCGGTAATACCGATAGGTTTAAACGGAACTCTGTCAGTTGTAAATCTCATCCTGATATTATTTATAATAGGAGAATATTTTCCGTTTTCTGCTGATAAAAGTTTTATACGCCACTGAAAATAACGCCCGCGTATCAAATTATTAGTCATTGGGGTTTCAAGGTTGTATTCCCTCCATGGGAATATTGTTTCGGGCTTATCAGGATTATAATACCTGTTGGAGATGCGGTATTCTAAAATAATGCCCGCGCCTTTTCTTGCTTTATATTTAATATTAATCCATTTCACTGCTGTTCCCGTTGATTCTAAATCTATTATCCCCGAACGAATTAATCCCATAGAACCAACGTATTTATTTAACCTGAATCTATGCTTAACTCTTGATGTTATTGTAAACTCATCAAGCAGCCCCTGATATTGTTTTCCTATAACTAACATTCCGTATTCACGCGTGCTGAATCCCGGAGCAAGGATTGTTGAATCTGCTTCACCCGTATCAGTGCAAAAAACAGTGTTTACAGCCATACCGTTTATGTAATAGGTTAATTTTCCGTTTACCGGATTATACGTTAACGCGTGATGAGACCATTTATATAACTTAATTCTTGAACTTGAAATAATTCTAACCTGAGCAAACCGGTTTTTATTGTTAAGGTCTCTAAACATATTTTTAAATTCCCAGACCAATCGTCCCTTGTAAAAATATGCCCGGACACCGGAATAATGCAGTACACGGTTATTTTTATAAACAGGCCCGTATTTCTGAAATATGGTATCCCCGTCATTTCTTGAAAACGGATGGAGCCAGAATTCCATTGTGAACGGCCCTGTATCAACAGATTTTTCAAAAAAGTTTAATTCATTAAGTTTCAAATTTATTGAATCATTTGTTTTATAAAAAAGCGCTGCGCCTGTTCCAAACCGGCTTCTCCGCTTATCAATTATTACGTTGGATTTATCAACAGTAAAACGTTTAATGCGCTTGCCTAATGCAATCTCGTTTTTATTATTAAAATGGAGTACGAGTATATCACCGCTTCTTTTGCCTGAATATTCGTTCTCAGCAAGGGACGCGTCAATGCTGCCGTCAGGGCCTTTATAAAACCTTACATTCTGCCAGTTGACGTTACGCCAGGCTTTGTGATTATTTCCATATTTAATTAAAACCGCATTTGATTTGAATGGTATAAAAATAACGAGTAAAAGAACAATATAAAAACGCATGTGAATTTCCGCCGGACTTATTTTCTAATTTTACCCAGACGTTTTACATATGTGAATATAAAAATAAAAGCATAGAGCTTTTTTTCTTCACCGCTGTAAAGAATGGGTATAGTAGTGAATTCGACCTGAAATTCGATTCCCTTAATACCAATTTTTTCTTTAAAGACTTCATTGCGCACAGATTTGGAATAAATGTCCGCTCTTAGCTGAACATGATGAACAAGCTCTTCAAGTTCGCCCGGATCAAAGGTTTTGGGGTCAATATTAAACGCTTCACCGAAAGCTTGATTATAAGTATCAAACTCAAGGCGCTCATCCAAAATATAAATTGGTTTTTCCAGCTGTTCTAAAATCTTTTTGGCTTTTACTCTTTCAAGAAGGTATTTTTGCTGCTTAATTCTGTCAAAAGTCTGCAAAGCATTCACAAGTTTATTTAATCGTGAACCCAAATCACCGAAAATATCTTCAGGAGGGAATTTTATATTTAATGAAAAATTTGCGGGATTCAGTTTTAAACGGTCTATTACTTTAATATAACTCCTCATGCTCCTGCCTTTAAAAGCAACGAGTAATAAAATAGTAGAAAGAGCAATAACCGAGCCTGTAATGATGATAATAATGTTTATTTTGTTGTAATTTTCATTAAGCTTTTTTATCTTGAAAAGCTCAACATTAATATCATGGCTTTTTAAAACTTTTTCCGTTTCCTTAATTTTTTGTATCGCGGAATTATTATATAACACCATTGTCGTTGTACCGATAATGATGATAAAAAAAACAAAAAAAAGATATGTATAAACTTTAAAATGAAACGAGATTTTTGCCATAAAAAATGACCGTCTCCATAAGCTTATAAAGCTTTTTTAACTTTGTCGCTCCGTAAACACCTTGTGCATACTTTAACTTTCTTAATGGAATTACCAACCTTAATACGCATGTTTACAAGGTTTACTTTCCATTTTCTTCTAGTTTTCTTATGCGAGTGGCTTACATTGTTTCCGGATACTGTTCCTTTTCCGCATATATCGCATCGTCTTGCCATAGTTCTATCCTGTTCTTTGATTATTAAAAAGTAACCCTAAATCTAATGAATGTATACACTAAGGGCAACAAATTTTTTATCATAGGCTAATATTAATATAAATTTTTAATTGAATAACAATTTTAAGCAGAGGAAAAATATCTTTATACTAAAAGTCCGGGACAATCAGATGCACATAAAGTCTGCACTATATTAAAGAAACCCCGGCTAGTTTTACGTTACGTTGGTTTTAACAAACCCCCTTTAGATAAAGAGGAGGATTTCTTTACCTATGCTATTACTCCCTTCTTTATTTTAAAAAGGGCCAGGCATGATTTTTTAGCTTTTTACCGCAAAATTAAATCGCTTTCCTGCAATACAAAAAGTGTTGATTTTATTATATACATAAACTATAATTAGATATTATAAAAAGCATATCTTTGGAGTTATTTTGAAAACAATTAAAAACATTGTAAATGTAAAAGATCACAAAATTACTGTTGAATTACCCAAGGATTTTAATTTTGAACAAGTTGAAGTTATTATTCTCCCTTGCACCAAAGAAAAAAAAATCAATTCAAACAAATTAGATTGGGATGATATTGTTGGGATTTCCGAGTTTGAGCAAGACGCATCTATAAATCACGATAAATATATTAATAAAACCTTATGAATGAAAAAATCTTCATTGATACAGGATATTGGCTTGCATTATTAAACAAGAAAGATTTAAATCATAAAAATGCCAAAGCTGTATTAATTTCATTAAAAAAAGCGCATAAATTTACTTCTGATTTTATAATATTCGAAACACTTACTTTTTTAAATGCCTCTTTAAAAAGAAATGACCTAGTTAAAATATTTATAGATTTTGTTTATAGTAAAGATAATATTGATATTATTGAGGTAAACACTGATATAAAATCAGCTGCTTTAGGTCTAATGTTAAAATTCGATGATAAATTTTTTTCATTTACAGACTGTACTTCTTTTGCCATTATGAATGATTATTCAATTAAAAATGCTTACTCTTTTGATAACCATTTTAAACAAATGGGATTTAAAATTTTATAAAACAATTAACATGGACTTCATGGCCGACAAAAAACTTTTACTTGAAAACGGGAATGCTTGATTGAATTTAACTATTTATTTTTTTTAAATCTGAGTGAATCCT
>CALGPD010000356.1 GCA_937960625.1 uncultured Spirochaetia bacterium
CCTTAACAAAGGTGTACTCAGCATGTATAATGATTCTTTTGATAAAGCAACGGACTCATTTAAAAACGCGTTGTCCATATATGACTCTCTTGAAGATTATAACGGAAAATATAATGCGTTAACAAATATCGCAATTCTTTATAAAAATGAAGGATTAAGTAAAATTTCGGTAGATTATTTTCTAAAAGCATCAGATACTGCTGATAAGCTTGGAAAAAGCATTAAAGCTAAAACCGAATACAATATTGCTCAGGTTTATCAGGATTTAAATGAACTTGAAAATGCCCTTGAACATATAAATACTGCCATTGGAATAATAGAAAACGAAAAATCAGTATCTTTGTTAATTGAACTTTACCAGTTTGCCTCAAAAATAGAGGATGAAATCGGCAACAAAGATAACGCTTATGAATATTTAGCAAAAAGCAAAGAACAAAAAGATTTACTTGGAGATAAAAAAGGCAGCGCTTATACAAGCATGAATATGGCATTAATGCTTACGGATACGGGTAAAAGTGAAAAGGCTTTGGAGTTATTAGAAGAAGCCAAAGACTTTTTCCAGAAAAATAATGATAAACTTGGTTTGGTTTTCTCTTTAAATAAAATAGCAGGCATTTTATACAAATTAAATGATTATGAAAAATCTTTAGGATATTTTGAACAAAGCCTGGAATTACTTAAAGAAATGAATTTCGATTCAGGGGAAGCCAGACTATATAAACACATTGGCCTTATATATTTAATGAAAGGCGATTACGATAATGCTTTGGATAAATTAAACTGCGCAGGCGAACTAGAAAATACAATGAATCTTAAAATAGATCTCGCAGCAACGAAAAAAATCACAGGAATGATTTTATATGAAAAAGGAGATTATGAAAAAGCATTATCTAACTTACTGGAAAGTTTTAAAATCGAGAAAAATAAATCTACAGGCAATGAAATGAATCTTGCATTTTTAATCAGCAAAGTGATGAATAAATTAGGCCTTGAAAATGAAGCAATTAGCTACCTTAATAAATGCGCGTCATCAAGTAATAATGAAATTTCAAGTTCTGCTTTAAAAGAACTGGCAATAATATACCGGAAAAGAAAAGACTACGAAAAACTGTATGGAGTTCTGTCTTCTTTAGATAAGAAAATAACTAACTCTAACGAGAAAAATAGTATTAGAACGTGTTTGAGAGGAATTAAATGAGAAGAAAAGATTTATCAGCAGTAGTTTTAGATGATTATTTTGAAAAAGTAAGCACTTATACTAAGGAAGCTGTTCGAGCCGCTTATATTACAAGCGCTAATGTTATGGAATACCTTCTAAAATTTTGGCTATGGTGGTGGGGAAGTTCTGATAATCAAGAACAAGAAGAAGTGCAAGTTGAAATTGAGAAAGAAAAAGAAATATTAAATAAAATTCTAAATACTCAAACAGAATTAAAATTTATTGATGGGAAACAAAATGAAATACCTTATTCAATTGATGAACTTGATATAGACCTGCCTGTTGAAAAAATAAATAAATTCGATTTATTTATTACTACTTCGTTAAAAGAAAGTGTCGGAGAAAATGTAGAAATTTGTTTGTTTACTAACAACGAGAAAAAATTTGTTTTAGAAGGTAAAATAGTCCGGGGTGAAGTTCTAAAACTAAAAGAAAAGTATAAGTTTGATATTACAACGTATTTTGATACCGCTCTAAAAGTTGTTGCAGCGAAAAATATTTTAACTTTTCTTAAAACTTTATAACTTTATCCTTAATAAACAATATAAGGATACCGGTTGCTTTTATGTTTAAGTGGAAAGTCTTATTTGTATGCAGAGCAAATCAGGTTAGAAGCCAATTTGCCGAAGCAATATTAACGAAATTAGACCCATACCGTTTCTGTGCTTATAGCGCGGGATTTCAAATTGAAGAAAATTTATATCCATCCACACAAGGAATACACCCAAAAGCATATAACTTGCTCAAAAGCCGCGGCTATTCAGTGAATGAACTATTTGTTAAGCATTTTGATGAATTTTTAAATAAAATTGACAATATGGATTTTATTATAACTCTTTGCGATAAAGACCTTGAAACACCCAAAGTCGATTATCCGGCTTTTTTAGGGCAGCCGGTCAAAGCAATCTGGGGAGTTCATGACCCTGTATTATTAGGCGGAGATGAGGATAAAAAAGATAGAACATTCCTCGATGTTTTTAATATTATAAGAAGGCGTATCGAACTTTTTGTATCTTTGCCGGAAAAAGGCTTAAAAGAACTTTCAATTAAACCTGAATTAAACAAACTTGATAAGCCGGTTAAAATTGAAAAAAAAATCATGCCTGATGATAAACCACACAAAAAAAAGAAAAACAAAAAGAATAAAAAAAATAAAAATAACTAATACATCGAAAAAAATCGATATATTAGTTGACATATCGAAAAATTTCGATATATTATTAATATGGAAATATTATTGTTTTTCAAAGCCCTTTCGGATTTAACTCGTTTAAGGATACTGCATTTAGTTGAAGACGGAGAGATGTGCGTATGTAAAATTACTGAGATAATAGGCCTGCCGCAATCCTCTTTATCTCATCACCTTAGTAT
>CALGPD010000357.1 GCA_937960625.1 uncultured Spirochaetia bacterium
GGTATTAATAATGCATAATAACTCGGTATAAGTCCAAACAATGCAATTACTATTGTTACAAAAGATGAAAACAATAATGCTTTCGTTCCTGCCCAGATTATTTCTCCTATAAATAAATCTTTAATATTTATAGGGGCACATAATATACCGTCATATACTTTTTCAAATTCAAGCCTGATAAACGTAGCATACGAACATTCAAAAGCGCTTGTCCACATTGCGGGTGCTGCAATAATTCCGGTGGCGACAAATCTCAGAAAATCAATATTTATGGTTTCTTTAATCATGGGGCTGATACCAAGGCCAATAGCAACGAGAAATATCAAGGGTTCAAGCAGAGAAGGTAATGCGTTGCTAATAAAGTGTTTATTATATACAGTAAAATGCCTTAACCATACAGAGTAAATTCTTCTAATAAACATGGGGGTAAACATTGCCCGTTTTTCTAACATCATAGCATCAGGGTGTTTAATTGGGATTCGTTTTTTACTCATTTAACTCCCTCCCTGACATTTTTAAGAATAAATCTTCAAGATTGGATTTTCTTAGAATAAATTCATTAGGTTTATATCTTGAAGCTATTTTCTTTAATTTTTTTTCGTTATCCGAGTAAATAAATATTCTTTGGTCAGTTTCCTGAACTCTATAGTCATAATCTTTTTCAATAATATCTTGCACGTTGTTTTTGAATAATTCAAGCACATAGCTTTCAACGTGTTTTTCCAATAGTTTTTCAGGAGTATCTTCAAGAATTTTTTCTCCGTTATTCATAAACATTATATTGTCACAAAGATAAAAAGCCTCTTCCATGTAATGCGTTGTTAGTAATAAGGTAACTCCATGTTTGTTTTTGAGGTTTAACAAAGTATCCCATATTAAATGTTTCACCTGCGGGTCAAGACCTGTTGTAGGTTCATCGAGAATTAATAACTTGGGTTTATGAATAATTGCCCTAGCGATAAGTAGGCGCCTTTTCATACCACCTGAAATCGAACCGATTTTTTCTTTGCTTTTTTCCGTTAATTCCATAAAATCGAGAAGTTCTTCAATTCTTTTTTTTGAATACTTTTTATTTAAACCGTAAAACCTGGCAAAAATTTCTAAATTTTGAATAACACTCAACTCCATGTCAAGATTATCTTCTTGAGGCACAACTCCTGCAATATACTTTATTTCAAGATTGTTTATAGCCGGATCATATTGAAAAATTTGTATTTTGCTGTTTATATCGCTGTCACGCATAACCCTTCCATAAAGCATTTTCATAGTGGTTGTTTTTCCGGCTCC
>CALGPD010000358.1 GCA_937960625.1 uncultured Spirochaetia bacterium
ATATAAACGCACAAGCGGTAGAAACTCACCCCTGACATTAACAACTTCTGCTTTACCTTCAACAGGATTGATGTGTTTTTCCTCAGGTTTTAATATTTCTACTACACTCATAATATTTATTACAAAAGTAAGGCTGCCTATTCTAACGAGCATACCTTCTATTATCGAAAGAGTTAATGGTAGTACTATTTGAATTACACTGCCGTTTCCTATTTTAGTATTTAAATGAACCGAACCTCTTAACTGCTCAATATTATTTTTTACAACGTCCATTCCAACGCCTCTTCCTGACAGGTCGGTTATTTTTTCGGCAGTTGAGAAACCGGGTGAAAAAATAAAATTTATCTTTTGCTGTTCAGATAATTCCAGTGCATCTTCCTGACTTACAAGATCTTTTTCAATTGCTTTGTTCAAGATTTTATCCGGATCCATTCCTCTACCGTCATCTTTAATTTCAACAATAACGTTTCCTTCTTTATGAAAAGCTGATAGGGTAATATTACCTTCTTCGGATTTTCCCGCTTTAATTCTGTCATCAACGGATTCAAGGCCGTGGTCAATAGCGTTGCGTACTATATGGCGCAACGGGTCTGTTATTTTTTCAATAACGGTTTTATCCAGTTCAGTATCCGTTCCAATTAATGTTAAGTTAACTTTTTTATCAACTTTCTGAGCAATATCCCTAACGTATCTGTAAAATTGGTTAAACATTGGCCCTACAGGGAGCATTCTAACCTTCATAACTTTTTCCTGAATTTCTTTTGTTAAGTTATGAAATGTTTCCATGGTGTTAATGATGTTCTGGCTAATTTCACCCTTGCTTTCTTTTATGATTAAAGTTTGAACCTGTGAATAATTAATTACTAATTCACCGATTAAATTTAAAAGTTCATCCAGTTTTTTTATATCAACTTTAACATAGTCAATTTTTTCAACTTTTTTCGTTACTTGTTTATCAGTACTCTTTTTAGAATCTTTTTCACTATCTTCTTTATCTTTTGTTTCAGAATTGCTTTCGTTTTCATCAATTATTTGCAATTCATTTTTTAACTCTTTCTCAATTTCTGAAAGTTTAACTTTTCTATTGTTTTTAATTTTTTCGTTAATTAATACTATTAAATCATCGCTGGATTTATTTAAAAAACTAAAATTTATTTCATTTACTATTATATCGTTGTCATCCAAAATGAACATAAACAGGTTTAGAATATCTTCTTTTTTCTTTTCAGAGACAAAAATTAAATCCCATGATAGATAACTTTTATGCGGGTCCATTTCATTGAAACCGGGTAAAGATTTTGGATTTAAAACGCAATTAATTATTTTTCCGTTTTCTGATAAGTCTTTAATATAAAGTAAAGGCTCATTACCGGTTTCAAAGAAATTTTCTTTAGGTTTGAATTTAATATCATAAAAATATAGCTTTGGTTTTGAAACGGTTTCCGGTTTTTTGTTTTCCTGTTCTTGTTTGTTTTCTGATACCTGTCCGTTATCAACGTATTGGTTAAAAATATTTTGTATTTTGGAAATTTTTTCTTTTAACTCCCGGGTTAGTATTTCACTTTCATCCTTAATTCCTGATTGAATTGTATCAAGAAAATCCCGTAATACATCGTTGGAATCTAATAAACCGTCTGATATATGTTTATTAATTTGTAATTCACCTTGACGGATATTTTCCATTAATGTTTCAACAATATGCGTGAAATTACTTATATCTTTAAATCCTACAATACCTGCAGAGCTTTTAATTGAATGATATGCCCGGAAAATTTTATTAATTAAATCATCATTTCCGGGATCGTTTTCCAATTCAATAATATCATTATCAAGCTCGTTTGTATATTCTTCAAGCTCAGAAATAAAAGTAGATAATAATGCTTCCTGAAAATCTGTTGCTACCATATTGTTTTAATTATCGGCAGTAAAATTTGATTTAACTTAAAACAATTTTAAGAATTAAAAAAATATTAAATTTTTTAAAATTATTAAATTATAAAATTTTTTTAAAAAAAGTTGACCGGATATCTAAAAAATGTTAGTTTTATCTAACAAAAGGCGGGATGAAATTGAATTTAAGTGCTAGTTTAGAAGATTATCTGGAAGCGATTTTAGAGCTAAAAATGGAAAAAAATAAAGTAAGAGTAACGGATTTAAGCAATGCTCTTGGTGTTAAAAAATCTTCTGTTAATACAGCAATAGGAAAATTGAAAAAACTGAATTTAGTTTATCATGAGAGGTATGAGGATATAAAATTAACTTGGCTTGGGCTTGAAGCAGCCAAGAAAGTTAAAACAAAACACGATATTCTGTTTAGATTTTTATCTGAATTTTTGGGGGTTGACATAGGGATTGCGGATGAAGATGCGTGTAAAATAGAGCATATAATTAGTGATGAAACATTTGGCCGTGTAGAAAATTTTATGAATTTTATTGAAAAAAAGGCATTATATGATAAATCAAAGTGGTTAAAGGATTTTAAAGCTTTTATTAAAGACGGGCAAGAGGTGGTTTGATAAATATTTTTTTTAACTCATAAGTTAGATTTGTCTAACATTGTTAGCGGTAGGAATATTTGATTTATTGTTTTTTCGTTAAATGATTCTAATTTGAATAGGAAGATAAGAAAACTATTACAGGTTAATAAGTATTTAAAATAGTAAGGGAACGGGTTTCATTTTTTTTGGTTAAGTTAAATTCTTTGTTGAGAAGCAAAGTAGGTTTTTCCCGTAAATTACTTCTACTTCCGGCATTACAGCTTTGATGGAAGCCGGGAGTGGAAGTTTTTATGAATTAAAATGAACACTAATAAAAAAGGAGTAAGAAATGAAAACAGGTATATTTTTCGGTTCAACTACAGGAAATACTGAAGAGGCAGCCATGAAGATTAAAGAACTGTTAGGCGGAGCTGAATTATACGAGATTTCATCCACGTCCATTGATGACATATTAAAGTTTGATAACATAATTTTCGGTTGCTCAACATGGGGATATGGTGAATTGCAGCAGGATTGGGATGATAAAATCAACGAATTTAAAGGCATGGATTTGTCCGGTAAAAAAATAACTTTTTTTGGGACAGGGGATCAACAAGGGTATTCAGAAACATTTATTGATGCTCTAGGCATTATCTATGAGGCATTAGAGAATTCAAATGCTGAGTTTATAGGTTCCTGGCCCACAGACGGATATAGTTTTGATAATTCTAAGGCGATTAAAAACGGAGATTTTATTGGCCTTGCGCTAGATTATGATTGCCAGCCTGAGCTCAATGATAAGCGTATTGGGGAATGGGTGTCTCAACTTAAAAACGAGTTTAATTAAAAGTATTTATTTATACAGTCCCTGAATTAATCAATTTCCTGAGAGAATATCCGTTTAAGTTTAATTCAGGGCTGATATAAATATATAGTTTTAATAATCAAAAATATTTAAGAATTTTATTGAGGAGAGAACATTGAGTTCACATAGTTTTATTACTTTAGCACAAACCGGGGGATACTCTTCGGTAATGACTTGTATTTCATGTAATGACGGAGTATTGCATGTTAACTTTTATGACACATCCATACGAATGCATAAAGACATTTTTCTTGATTTCGTTTCTATGCTTAATAAGGCTGTTAAAAAAATTCAAACAAAAGATGGTTATGCCCATGTAAAAGATAATAGTGATGTTTTTATGAAGAGTATTCAAAATATTATAGATAAATACAGGTATAATTAATTAAAGTAATCATATTTGTTTAAATAAATTTGTCTGATAGATAGTGTAAGATATTTTATCTTGCGAATTTTTTAAGAAAATTAAGCAGCTGGTCGGGTTGAAAAGGTTTGACAATCCAGCCTGTGGCCCCTGATTTTTTTGCTTCCTGCATCATTCCAACCTGGCTTTCCGTTGTGAGCATTAATACGGGAACGAATTTATTTTCATCATTGGATTTAAATGCTTTTAAGAATTCCATTCCGTCCATGACAGGCATGTTAATATCGCAAATTATTAGAGATATTTTTTTATTTTGATTTTTTAATTCATCAACTTTTTCCAATGCTTCTTTGCCGTCAAAAGCGTGAACAAAATCATAATCGTTTTCTTTACACAGTAATTCAAGAGACATTTTTATTACATTTGAATCATCAATAGAGAATATCAGTTTACTCATAAGTTTCCTCTTTTAGTCTTTGTTCAACTTCGCAGCAGTGAAATAATCTCTAATCGTGGCTAAAATGGAAATACTTTTAGCCAGTTCTTCATTAACAGTATTTTTTTGTTCTTCACTTAAGTCTTTATTCTCAATGTAATGGATTAGACTATTGAAATTAGTAAATAAATTTCCAAATAGGTCTTCCATACTATTCCAAACGAATTCATCTGTGTTTTTAATAATCTTTTCAATTCCATCGTGGTTTAATTTTGATAAAGCACGTATATCCTTGCTTTTCATATACTTGTCAAGATATTTAGAAATAGTCATTTTGCACCTTCAAATTTATTATTTATATTATCATATTGTTAAATAATTTCAACAATTTATATTAAAAACTATCAAAAATATTTAATATTTTAATTTGTTTCTTTAAATGCTTTTACATGAAAAATACATTCCTTATTGTTTATTCTTTTTGTATACGTTCCAGAATATTCGTTGAATTTTGTTTTATATAATTCAATTCTTGGCAATTCTCCTGATAGATCTGCATAGATTTTATTTTTATCAAAATTGCCTTTTATTTTTATATTATCATTTTTAAAACA
>CALGPD010000359.1 GCA_937960625.1 uncultured Spirochaetia bacterium
CCCCCACGGTGTACAAGGATGTCTACCGCCTGAAGATTTACCTTCACCACCGCCTAACGGGTGGTCAACAGGGTTCATAGCTACACCTCTAACTTTAGGCCTTCTTCCTAAGTAACGTTTTCTTCCTGCTTTACCAATAGTAATATTACTATGTTCAGCATTGCTTAACTGGCCAATAGTAGCATAGCATTCTTTATGTATAAGCCGGACTTCACCGGAAGGAAGTTTTACAGAACAATAATTTCCTTCTCTAGCAACAAGCTGTGCTGATGTTCCAGCGCTTCTTACCAATTGCCCGCCTTTGCCTTTTTGCATTTCTATATTATGAATAGTAGAACCAATGGGAACGCTTTTTAAAGGCATAGCATTTCCAGGTTTAGCTTTTACGTTTTCACCGGCAACAATTACATCACCAATTTCAACTTTTAATGGCGCCAAGATATATCTTTTATCTCCGTCTAAATAATGTATTAATGCAATTCTAGCCGTTCTATTCGGATCATATTCAATTGTTACTACTTTTCCCTCAACACCGGGTTTATTTCTACGGAAATCTATTTCTCTATAACGTTTTTTATGCCCGCCGCCTCTTGAACGTATACTAATACGGCCTTTTGAGCCACGGCCGCTAATGCGTTTTTTACCTTTAGTCAATTTCTTGAAAGGTTTAATTTTAGTGATATTTGAAAAATCACTTACTGTTTTATACCTTTGTGTCGGTGTTTTGGGTCTAAAAGTTTTTAGTGCCACTTTATCTATCCTCTCTTATCTCTTATACGCCTTCAAAGAACGGGAATGCTTGCCCTTGAGCCAAAGTTACAATTGCTTTTTTCCACGTTCTTGTTTTACCAAAAGTTCTCGTTCTGAGTCTTCTTGGTTTACTTTTTACATTAGACGTTTTTACGCTTACAATGTTTACTTTATAAATTAATTCCAAAGCGCGTTTAATTTCGTTTTTATTAGCGCCTTTATGAACCTCAAAGTAATATTTGTTTTCAGCTCTAGCATCTGTAGATTTCTCAGTTAATAAAGGTTTAATAATTATTGTATTTGCGTCCATATCCGTCTATCCTATTTCTTCTTAGTGCTGAAAAAATTTTTCATCTCTTCAGCAGCACTTTTCATAATAATGATTTCTTTTGCATAAAATAAATCATGCGCGGAAAGTCTTTTATAAGACAACGTTTTTATTTCAGGAATATTCCTGAAAGCTCTTTTAAGCATAACATCGTCTTCGTTATATATTAAAACAACTCTTGGTTGATCTGTAATTGCTTTTAAAATCTTATAAGCGTCTTTAGTTTTGCCGCTTTCTACTTTAAAATCCTGAACAATTTTTATTCTGTCCTGGCCTGCTTTTAAACTCAAAATGTTTTTATAACAAGTTCTCTTCATTTTTTTAGGCAATTTATAAGAATAATCTCTTGGTTTAGGGCCAAAAACAACACTACCACCTCTAAAAACAGGGCTTTTTCTTGAACCCGCGCGTGCACGTCCTGTTCCCTTTTGTCTCCAAGGTTTTTTATTCGTTCCTGAAACTTCGCTTTTATCCTTAGCATGCGCTGTGCCCTGCCTTTTATTAGCAAGCTCACATCTAATGGCATCGTAAATAACCTGATTATTTATCTCTTTTAAACCAAAAACATCTTTTGAAAGCTTAACTTTATCAGCAGTTGCTTTTCCGTTTGTTCCTAAAATTTCTTTATCCATATCTATTACTACCTAAAATTATTTCTTCTTCATTAAAAATAAAGTCCCGTTTTTAGGGCCGGGAACTGCGCCTTTAACAAGTATCCGGTTATTTTCAACATCAACAGCTACAACTTTTAAATTCTTAACTGTAACTCTATCATTGCCCATTTTACCCGGCATTTTTTTTCCTTTAAAAATCTTTGACGGCCACGCACATTGGCCTACTGCTCCAGGAGCACGGTGAAATTGTGAACCATGTCCACCAGGTCCGCCGGCAAATCCGTGACGCTTCATTGCGCCCTGAAAACCTTTACCTTTGCTGGTTCCAATAACATCAATCAACTCTCCGGCTTCAAAAATATCTATATTAACAAATCCGCCTAATTCATAAGCTGATACATCATCAACACGGAATTCTTTTAGCTTTTGTTTAACAGCAACGTCTTTGCCTGATTCTTTATTAACTAATTCATACTGCCCTTGAAGAGGCTTATTAATTCTAGTCTTCTTCTTTTGGCCAACTCCCAGCAAAACAGATGAATATCCGTTTTTTTCTTTAGTTCTAAGGTTAACAACTTGATTCGGCTCGGTTTTTACAACTGTTACCGGAATCGCATTACCCTCTTCGCCAAAGACCTGGGTCATTCCTAATTTTGTTCCAAAAATTCCAATGCTCATGGCTTTTTTCCTATTGTTTTATCATTACGTCCACACCAGCAGGTAATTCAAGCTGCATCAGCGCTTCAATTGTATCACTGGTGGGTTCTAAAATATCTATTAATCTCTTATGAGTCCTCATCTCAAATTGTTCCCGTGATTTCTTATTCACGTGAGGACTTCTTAATACAGTAAATTTCTCAATTCTTGTAGGTAGAGGAACAGGCCCGCTTATTTTAGCGCCTGACCTTTTAACCGTACTAACTATTGATCTGGCTGACTGATCCAGCAATTTTACATCAAATCCTCTTAACCGTACTCTAATCTTCTGTCCTGCCATATTCCTCTTCCTCAACCTTACCGTTTATTCTATAACTTCAGTTACACTACCAGCACCAACGGTTTTACCGCCTTCTCTAATAGCAAACTTTAGTCCTTTTTCCATCGCTATAGTTGTAATCAACTCAACTTGTAACTCGGTGTTATCACCAGGCATAACCATTTTCTTTTGATCTTGCGCTAAATCTTCATCATTTAGAGAAATAACTCCAGTTACATCTGTTGTTCTGAAATAAAACTGAGGTCTGTATCCGGTAAAGAAAGGAGTTTTACGTCCACCTTCTTTTTGTGAAAGTACATAAACCTGAGCTTTAAAAATTCTATGCGGAGTAATTGACCCCGGAGCAGCTAATACCTGTCCGCGTTCAATTTCTTCTCTCTCAACACCACGCAGTAAACATCCAACGTTATCACCGGCCATACCAGAATCAAGAAGTTTTCTAAACATCTCTACACCTGTTACAACTGTAGTTTTAGTTTCTTTAACACCAACGATTTCAATTTTATCGTTAACATTAACTATACCACGCTCAATTCTTCCTGTAGCAACAGTTCCGCGTCCTTTAATTGAGAATACATCCTCAACCGGCATTAAAAACGGCTTGTCAGTATCACGTTCCGGTTCCGGAATATAACTGTCAACTGCGTCAAGAAGGTCCTGAATAGGTTTAGTTGCATCCGCATCTTCAGGATTTTCAAGAGCTTTAAGCCCTGAACCTTTGATGATTGGAATCTCATCACCAGGAAACTCATACTTGCTTAATAATTCTCTAATATCGTCTTCAACGATTTCGATTAACTCTTCATCGTCTACAAGGTCAACTTTATTTAAAAACACAACGATATAAGGTACGTTTACCTGACGAGCTAAAAGAATATGCTCTCTTGTTTGAGGCATAGCTCCGTCTGTTGCACTTACTACGAGAATAGCACCGTCCATTTGAGCCGCGCCGGTGATCATGTTCTTTACATAGTCAGCGTGACCTGGACAGTCAACGTGAGCATAGTGCCTAGCTTCAGTTTCATACTCAACGTGCTGAGTCGCAATAGTGATACCTCTAGCTTTTTCTTCAGGTGCATTATCTATCTCATCAAATTTTTTCGCTTCTGCTTTACCCTGGATAGCACAATACTGAGTAATTGCCGCTGTAAGCGTAGTTTTACCATGGTCAACGTGACCGATAGTTCCTATATTTACGTGTGGCTTGTTTCTATTAAATTTTTCTTTAGCCATTTTAAAAGTCCTCCTAAAAACTTTCTATAAAATAATAATCCATTAAACTTTCACTGCTCCTGAAGTATGCCCCATTATATCTTCTGCAATACTCTTAGGAACTTCTGCATAATATGCAAACTGCATTGTATAATTTGCCCTTCCCTGAGAAGAACTACGTAAATCCGTAGCATATCCGAACATCTCAGATAAAGGTGTTTCCGCATTAATAACTTTTAAACCCTGACGGTCTTCCATTCCAATAACTTTTCCGCGCCTTGAGTTTAAATCTCCGATTACATCTCCCATATATTCTTCAGGAGTTACCACCTCAACTGCCATATAAGGCTCAAGGATTTTCGGAGATGCTTTACGGCAGCCTTCTTTAAAACACTGTGACGCGGCAATTTTAAATGCCATTTCACTTGAGTCTACCTCATGGTATGAACCGTCATAAAGTGTAACTTTTACATCAACAACAGGATACCCTGCAAGCACTCCGCTGTCTAAAGCTTCTGTAATACCTTTTTCAACACCGGGTATATATTCTCTAGGAATAGCACCGCCGACAATTTTGTCAACGAACTCAAAACCCTCTCCCGGCTCTTTAGGCTCAATCTCAAGATATACATGGCCGTACTGACCACGTCCACCGCTTTGTTTAGCGTATTTATTTTCAACTTTTATTGATTTGCCAATTGTTTCTCTGTAAGCAACTTGAGGCTTACCAACATTAGCATCAACTTTATATTCTCTTTTCAATCTGTCTACAATAATATCAAGATGAAGTTCACCCATACCGCGGATAATAGTCTGCCCTGTTTCTTCATCAGTTTTAACTTTAAAAGTAGGGTCTTCTTCAGCAAGCTTCTGTAAAGCTTCGGAAAGTTTATTTTGATCCGCTGTGGTTTTAGGCTCAATTGCTACTCCGATTACAGGTTCAGGAAACTCCATTGATTCAAGAATTATAGGCTTACCCTCAACGCAAAGAGTATCTCCGGTACTTGAGTTTTTAAGCCCGATAGCCGCTACAATATCTCCGGCAGACACCTGAGAAACTTCTTCTCTTTTATTAGCATGCATTAAAAGTAAACGCCCAACGCGCTCTTTCTTACCTTTTGTAGTATTCATTACATAAGAACCCGAGGACAATTTACCTGAATAAACTCTAAAGAAACATAATTTTCCAACGTGAGTGTCAGTCATTACCTTAAAAACCAAACCGGAAAACGGCTCAGTAGGTTCTGCTTTTCTTTCTTCAGGCTCGTTTGTTTTTGGATGAATTCCCTTAATGGCTTTAATATCAACAGGTGAAGGAAGGTAGTCAACAATTGCGTCAAGTAAAGGCTGGACACCGACATTCTTAAACGCGCTGCCAACCAAGACAGGAAACATTTCGACATTTAACGTTGCATTGCGTATCGCGTTCTTAAGCTCTTGCTCCGTTATATCCTGACCATGTAAATATTTATCCATTAACTCATCATCAAATTCACATACTGCTTCAACTAGTTCTTCGCGGTAAACCTCAGCATGCTCTATCATTTCAGAAGGTATATCAACAACGTCAAACTTAGCGCCGAGTTCTTCACCCTGCCAAATTAACGCTTTCATTTTTACTAAATCTATTAATCCTGAAAAAGTATCTTCTACTCCGATAGGTATTTGAACCGGAACCGCATTTGCATATAAACGGTCTTTAATGGTTTGAACAGCGTAATAAAAATCTGCTCCTATTTTATCCATTTTATTAATGAAGATAAGGCGTGGAACACCGTATCCGTCAGCCTGACGCCATACGGTTTCACTTTGAGGCTCAACACCCGCCTGACCGTCAAAAAGGCCGATTGCAGAGTCGAGCACACGCAAACTTCTTTCTACCTCAACAGTAAAATCAACGTGACCCGGAGTGTCAATGATATTTAATCTGTGATCATTCCAAAAACACGTTGTCGCTGCACTGGTAATTGTAATGCCGCGCTCTTTCTCTTGAACCATCCAGTCCATTTCAGCCGCACCGTCATGTACCTCACCAATCTTGTAAGTCTTACCTGTATAATACAATAT
>CALGPD010000360.1 GCA_937960625.1 uncultured Spirochaetia bacterium
TATTCGGTAAAATACCAAAACCACAAATAAACCTTGAAACAAAACCGGCTTTAATTGCTTTGCAAGTATTTATGGCAGGATTATTAATACCCGTGCTAGAAGAAACGTTTTTCCGTGGTTATGTTCTGGGAATGTTCAGGCGAGTTAAACTTAAACATTACGTTATTCTTTCCGGAGTATTGTTCGGTTTATTTCACCTTCAAATACACGTTGTATTCGGCACAATATTCGCGGGAATAGTTTGGGGATATTTTGTAAAATATTCAGGCAGCCTTGTTTCAGGCATGATAGGCCATATTTTGTTTAACTCCATAACCGTAGCGTTAATGCACTATAAAGCGCGTTTAAAATCTGTAATGAACGGAGATACCGTAAAATCAATGCAGACGCAGGGGTTAGTAATTTACTTCGGTGTAGTGGTTTTAGCCGGTTTAATTATTTATTTCGTACTAAAAACAATGAAGAAAGACTATGACAAATTAGACGAAACGCATGAAATAAAAACATGGCAGGCAGACGCAATTGAAAAACGTGAAGCGGAAAAAGAAGATAAAGCTAAAACCCTTTATGAATTAAGCCTTGCTGATAAATACCGCGCATGGTCACCGACAGGAATATTCGTTGTTTTAGTTATAATCGGCTCTGTTTTAATATTCATGAAGTAGCTTAATTTTATAAATGAAAAGAAAAAAATACCCGGATTAAATACAAATTGAAAAATAGAAAACCTGAGTAAAACGGATTTATTGTTGGGCTAATATCTCCGACGGAATAATCTAAATTTTTTTTGAATTCGTCATCAAAATATCTGCCTATAAATGAATTATCAAAATATACTTTCAATCTTTTCATTACTAAAATCATAGGATTATTTATTGATTTATCTAGCTAATTAATCCTAGTTAATCGTAAGTAACCTTTACCTTATGGTATTGCTTAACTGCGTTCGCAAAGACTGTACTCTGGTGCTTCCTTCTTTAGCTTACATATGACTTATTTCCTTGGACACGTTCTGCTTACACACCAAGCCGGCGGCTTTGCGAGGAACGTAAGTGACGAAGCAATCTCGTTCATAATAAACCAATAATTCTCTGGGAAAGAGATGCTATGAAAAAGTCGCGTTTTGTAAAAATAAAGCTTGAAGGTTTTTCTAATAAAACTTTACGGTTACGCTTTTAGATTTTCTGTTCCCGCCGTTGTCA
>CALGPD010000361.1 GCA_937960625.1 uncultured Spirochaetia bacterium
TTAAAATATTCATTAAATCGTTCAATATGTTTTTGAATTACTCCGTCAAACCAGCTGATTTGTTTATCCGCGTTGGCTATACCTTGGGTTGCCTCACTAAACGCGTTCTTGAGTAAATCAGAATAATCGTTCCAGTTCTGCTCTTCTTTCTCCAAATACGCTTTCAAATCCTCAATGGCTTTGTCACGCCGCTTAATCAACTCCTGCTCACTTGTCTGCCATTTCTGCAGTCCTTCGGTTATCTCGGTTTCTATCTCCTTAAGCCATTTGTTTTTCGCTGCTTCAAGCTGTGCAATGGCAGTGTCCCAGAGCTTTTTGCCTTTATTAAAGTTCTCCTCGGACTTGCTCATGTACTCGTTCAATACGGTTACGAGTTTGGCTTTGGCGTCTTTCCACTTGGCAAACCCGTTGCCTATTTTCTCAGACAGTAACTGTTTGTAACTGCTTTGAAACTCTTCATCAGTATACCCCTGTTCCGTGATGTTTTCCTTATCCGTTATTGTTAAACTCTTTTGAGTGTCTTGAATAAGTTTGATGATAACTTCATTAACGTCTTTAGTGTCAACGTCTTCAACACCCTGCTTGATTTTCTGTATACTCGTTACCTGATTCTCCAGAGTCAAATCCCAGCGCGTAACGTATTCATTCGCCACCGCGTCAACCCGCTCATGAACCATATTACGCACATTTTCGTTCAAACCGTAGTCTGTCAGGCTTAGCTTATATTCTTCAATTGCTTTTAATACGTTGGCTTTATATTCCAGCGTCAAATTATCTTTGATTTCATTTATTCCGGTTAAATCAAATCCCTGCTCGTTTGCGGCTTCCTCGTTAAGTTTATCTGTGAATTTGGAAATATCTACCTGGGTTATATTAAGCTCGAGTTTATCCGTTATCCAGTCAGCATACTCTTCATCAAAAGCCGTTGACGCATATGCTTCAAACTCGGTTCTTCCTTCAAGTTTTTCTTTTTCAAGTTGTGTCTGAAGCTCAGCTTTTTTCGTTTCATCACTTTCCGTTGCCAAAACCTGGTTTATCCGTTCAAGAGTGTTTTCTTCCCATTCACCTTTGATGGATTCAATACCGCTTTCAATGAGCTTTTTCCACTCTTCACGGTCTTTAACAGACATATGCTGTTTCGCGTATTCTTTAAACTTGGCAGAATCAAATTTTTTAAACCTGTGCTGTGTGAAAACATTAACAGCTAATAAGGAAAGAATTATAGCCAGGAATAAACTTAACTTTTTCATAAACATCTCCGGAAAAATATTTTTTTACGTTTTGATATAATTTTTATTGTTTTGAAAATTTTAGAAAAACCCGTTGTATATAAGAAAAATAATAACATTGATGTAAAGCGTTCTACAATAATATGAATATTTTTTACATTCATAAATTTAAACCTAATATCAAATTATATCAATTGTACATTTTAAATTCATTGTTAATATTATATTCAAATGAGATGCATGTTCAAGCAAAAAAAAAATTTATTTTACGCTTTAATCATGATTTTTTTTTGGTTTTTTTAGCATTTAATTTTAGTTTGTATTCAATTACATCAAGTTTTAGTTTTACAATCTTTAGATAATTTTGTACTATTTGTTTCTTTGAATGAGAAAACTTTTTTATAACCTTCTTCAAATACTCCCGGGTTTTATTAAGTTTACCCATTCTCTGGTAAACTGAAGCGAGAAAGTAATACGATTTGATTGAATTTGGATTTTCTTTAATGCTTTTCTTAAATAATAAAATAGCTTTCTTATGCTTTCTTTCCATAAGATAAATTCTTCCCAGTGTTAACTTTGCTTCCACAAATCCGGGATTCTTATCTATTATTTTGTTCAATAATTTTACAGAAAGTTTTTTATTGCCTGATTTATAATAGCTGTAAGCATAGTTGTATTTAGCTACCGTAAAACCGGGTTTAAGCTTTATTGCTTTTTTGTAATAACGCCTGGCTTTTGAATAGTCTTTTAACTTTT
>CALGPD010000362.1 GCA_937960625.1 uncultured Spirochaetia bacterium
CATATATAGGGGCAGTAGAAAGGGGCGAAAAAAATATAAGCATTAAAAGTTTAAAAAAAATCGCTGATGCTCTTGAGATAAATATTTCCAGATTAATTGAATACGACCGCAAACAGAATATTATAAACACATTAAATATATTACCGTGCCCAATAATCACAACGGATAAGTATGGTAAAATATGTTTCATAAACAATGCAATGCAAGAATTATCCGGTTATAGCCTTGATGAAATGCATGGAATAAAATCAATAAGTTTTTTAGAGGATACTTTATATAATAATTTTCCAACTCTTGAAATTTCTACAAATGGAGACATGTTTTACAAATTTCAGACTAAAACCGATGAAATTCTAATTGTTTCACATTTGAAAAAGAATTTCCTTCATGATAACACTGACATGGTTTTTATTGAGATATTTAAAGACGTTACTTCTGTATATAATGTTTTTCAAGATATTCACATATTACTGGAAAGTAAAAAAGACAAAATATCAAATCTTGAACATTTGCTGGAAATAAAAAACGAGTTTATATCCATGATTAGCCATGATTTACGTTCTCCGTTTTCAGCCATTATTGGATTTTCGGATTTACTTTTGAAAGATAGAATATATCATGAGAAATGTAAAGATCATAGAACGAGCTTGAAGGTAATTAAAAAAAGCGCGCACATGCAATTAGAATATATTAATAACCTCATTGATGTTATTAAACTTGAAACCGGGGAAATTAAAATCAACTATAAAAATGCGGATATCAAAACTATTATCATAGACTGTATTAATTTAAATGAAATCTTTGCTCAAAGAAAAAACATTAAACTTGAATTTGATATTAAATTCAACAAAGAATTTTATTTTGACGAAATAAAAATTTCAACCGTAATAAACAATTTATTAACCAATGCAATTAAATTTTCATACAAAAGCGATAAAATAATTATTAGATGCTTTGAAAACTCTATGAACGAAATTGAAATACACATCATTGATAACGGTGTTGGAGTCAGGCAGGAGATAATAGATAACCTGGGCAAAAGATTAAAAATGCTGCATACAAAGGGAACAGACGGAGAAAAAGGCAGTGGCATTGGATTAATGATTTGCAGAAAGTTTGTTGAAGCTCATGCAGGGAAACTAAATATTACAAGCTGTCCCGGCAGGGGAAGTGATTTTTATTTTACCCTTCCAATTAAAACTTTAAACAGCTAGCAGAACTCGAATTATTCAATATCAATAACAGTTATGGCAATATCATCATCGTAATGATTTTTATCCCCAAACAATGCATGGGACCTTAGGCTGTTTACTATTTGTTCGCAAAGTTCCTCAACATCGAGATTTATTAATTCTTTCAACATTGAAATAACACATTCCTCAAATTCTTCCTGATTATGATTAACAGCCTCAGTAAGGCCGTCTGTATAAAGAAAAAACCTGTCACCTGATGAGAGAGGTATTTCAATTTCTTCAAAATCAACATCATCGAATAAACATAAAATCCTACCCTTGGGATGTATTTCTTCAAATTGTCCGGTTTTCCTGTTTATTTTATAAACAGGATTATGCCCGGCGCAGGATAATTTCATCTCATGGTTTTCAAGATTAAAATAGGCATTCACTGCTGTAACAAAATTGCCCGCGGTTTTATCTATTATTGACTTGTTCATTTCCTGTAATACTTTAGCCGGAGATTTTATATTATTAACAACTCCGTCACTGTTAAACGCGATTTTAAGCATGGATGTTATAAACGCCGCGGATACACCATGCCCGGATGCATCAGTAAGGATAACGGAAAAATTACCGCTGTTTTCATAATGAAAATCAAAATAATCCCCGCCTACTTCAAACATTGGAAAATAACGCGTTGCTATTTTCACGCCTTTTAACAAAGGCAGGTTAACCGGAATTAAGTTTTTTTGAATGCGCATGGCAAGCTGCAAATCTTCGCTGATAACTTTGTTCTTATTCTCAATTTCAACCAAATTTTGTTTTAACGCGTTATAAAGTTTATTCTGTTCAATAGCGTATCCTAAAATCGATACTTTATTTCTAATTAAATTTTTTTCATACTCTGACAATATGAGCGGAAAACCGCTGAAAAACCCAACTGACCCGATTATTTTATCCTCGAACTTCACCGGTAAAATATATACACCCACGACCCGTGTATTTTGAAAGAATATTTTTTCATTTTCAGTTAACTGTTTTTTATTTATATCTTCATAATGGATTTCTTTATCTTCCCTGACTGCTACGCATAGATATATATCACTTTTTCTATAATTTATCTTAGTATTAAAAAAAAGCTGAAGGTAATCAAGCTGGCTATCAAAGCCCAATGCTTTTATAATATTCGACGCATCGTGAAGAACCATATATTCATCATCAATAACCAAAGCAAAATTTACACTCTGAATTTTTTCGTTTGTCTCAACTATAGAAATGATTATTTCGTCAATATAAGAGTGTAGGTCCATATCCGCATTAATGCTGTTTAAAAACCTCCTGGTATGAATAAACTCGTTGTTTAATAACGTAAATTTTTCTTTCAGCTTTTCATATTTTTTCTTCAATATATCATATTCATGCTTTGACATTATATTTTCTCTATATTATTTTCTACGGTTTTTTTTTACGTTGGTTTTACTTTTGTTATCACTTCCAAACCAGTAAGCAGAGCCGACAGTAATTAGAATTTCCCTTGATTTTACGTCAGATACTCCGTAATTTCCCGGAGAAGAAATATTTTGTATTTTCATTTGGCCATGACCCCATATATACGTTACAGCTATATCCAGTTTTGTGTTTTTGCCTACAAACCCGCCGCCTAAAGTTATACCATATCTGTTTACTTTTGTCAATCTAAGGGCGTTACTATTTCCGCTTTCCAAAGAAGGTGTCGCACTATTGTCTGTAAAAAAACCGGCACGCACAGACCATTTTTGATCGAACTTATACTCAAATCCGGCATTTATATTCCATGTTGTATTTCTTTTAAAGGTAAGAGAAAAATCAGAGGAATCAATTACATTTTGAGTCTCGCCAACGTATAATTTAAAATCAACTGATATCAAGAATCTATTTTTAATAAACTCATAAACAACACCAAAGTAAAATTCCCACGGCCTTTGATAATTTACTATTTTATCATCAAAATCCACAGGCGACTGGCCGGAATCAATATAAGTATATTCACTTTCCGAATATATACGCAATTTTTTTGTTTTAATATTTATTCCAAATCTGAAATCACCAACCGTAAAAAGCGCTCCCAATGACAGGCCCAGGCCAAGTGTTAAAAAATTATATGATTCTGAAATATCCGTTGTATTGGCAGGAGTTGCAATATCATACCTATATAGTTCTACTGTTTGAAAAAGTTTTGCGTATGACCCCACTACAGCAATTCCGATAGAAATATTATCATTAACACGGTAAGCAAAGTTTAAATAAATATGATATATATAATTTATGAGCCAGGATTTTACATATTCATCATAACTTGAATTACTTTTATTTTTATTTCCCTCAATATCCGTTTTAGATGGCAAAAATATACCGAAAGTGAAAAAAAACTGGGGACGGGCTTTATTCTTATCCAATATTATTGTTACGGTACTTACAGCGGGTATTATAGCAAGGCCGGAGGAATGATCTAAGTCTTTTATTAGCGAATCCCCTGCCTTATCCCTTTCTGATTCAAATAAATATATAAAACCGTAATGGTTTATTGATAAACTTATTCCGTCTTTTTTAGTAAACACGGTTCCTGCCGGATTGAAAAAAGCAGTTTCCCCTCCACCTCCTAATGCGCAAGCCGCGCCGCCCATTGCTGCTATTCTTGAACCAGTCATGATTTGTTGAAAATTATTCGGATAAGAATATAAATTATGAGACATAGAAAAAAATACAAATAAAAGAATGAACATTAACTTTTTCATTTATAACTACCCTTTTATTATTTATTAATAAATTTATGTTTAATTAGTATTTCATGCTTAGTATAACATAATTATTCACTTTTTGCCTATTTTTTTTTACATTTATTTAATAACAATTTTAATAAGGTAAAATAATGGAAAGTGAAAATAAATATTGCAATGCTGAAAATAAACACGAATATAATAATTATTCTAAAGATTTAAAACAAGTAATTCTGGAAGTTATAGACTCCTGCAAAAACGATGATATTACAGCGCATATCGACAAACCTGTTATTCCGGATACAGGAGAGGTTAAAAAAATTCTTGAACAAATTGTTGATTTACTTTATCCGGGATTTTTCGGGAATCAAGAAATCGATGAACATAGCCTTGAGTTTCATATTGGCTCGGAAATCACAGCAATATTTAATGAACTTTGCGTACAGGTTTCAAGAAGCTTAAAGCATAGCTGCAAAGACAAAAATTCAATCTGTGATAACTGCATAAAGGAAGGGCAAAAACGTTCTTATGAGTTTTTAAAAAAAATCCCAGAAATAAGAAAAATTTTAAGGACTGATGTTATAGCGGCAATGCAGGGAGACCCGGCAGCAAAAAGTTATGACGAAATAGTTTTTTCATATCCGGGATTGAAAGCAATTACTTTTCATAGAATTGCCCACGAATTATATTTATTAAAAATTCCGCTTATCCCCAGAATAATTAATGAACATGCCCATACATTAACCGGTATAGATTTACACCCGGGCGCAAAAATAGGGCCGTATTTTTTTATTGACCATGGGACGGGTATTGTTGTGGGAGAAACTACGGAAATTGGAAAAAATGTCAGAATATATCAGGGCGTAACATTAGGAGCATTATCGCTGCCAAAAGAAACGGTTGAAAAACTTCGCTGGGAAAAAAGACACCCAACCATAAAAGACAACGTTATTATTTATGCGGGTACTACAATTCTTGGCGGTGAAACTGTTATCGGAGAAAACAGTGTAATAGGCGGAAATGTATGGTTAACATCGAGTGTGCCGCCTAATTCTACTGTTTTGAATAAAACTCCCAGCCCTCATACAATTAATAATGAGGATTTAAACTAAGAGCAATATAATTATTATACTAAGCGTCTCGGACATAAAGGTATATTACATGTTTTGTAATTATTTGTGCACGCGCTAACGAGGTTATTTGATGAAGATGCCCTTGCAAACGGACATTTCTGCATAATTTCTAATTTAGCACTTTCAAAATTGTTAAACATTTTAGCACTCCATTGCTTTGTATTTTTGGTATAATCCATTATACCGCTTTAAATTTATCGGATATAAAATTAAGGTTATAAGTTAAATTTTATTCTAAAATGTGAATATTTTTTATTTGAAGAAAACAAAGTCTTAGCGTCTGTATCTATAATACCTGTATCTACGTCTTCCCCGGTATCTTCTATATCTTCCCCTACGGCGGTCCATTTCCCTGGCTTTTTTCTGAATACGGCGGACTTTATCTATATCATGTATATAATGTTCACCCTGAAACTTATAATTACGTAAATACCACCTTCCGTTCTTTTTCTCAAGAAGGTGGATTTGGTCGCGTATTTTGTATTTATACGTTGTATTTGGCGGGGATTTGGAAATCCATAAACTTTGAACAAAAGCATATTTTCCTTTTATGTACTCATCATATATTCTTATATCATACAAACGGGAAAAATTTAACTTAAACAACCTTACTTTCTTCCTTGGAGCCTCAAGTAAAAATTTATTTATATCGTTGATCCATTTAGCAATGGTTCCTGTAGAATATGAAGATACATTTGAAAATCTATTATATTTCAGATCCAAAAACAGCTTACGCACCATCTTTGAAGGTATGCCTAATTTTTTTTTCTTTTTAATTTTGGCTGTAAAACTATTTGATGAAAATAAAAAAATACTAAATATAAAAATTAAAGAAAATACCGTTCGTTTACCCATATATACATTATAACACACATAAACATAAATACAAAAAAATTAATTTCTAATTTTATACTTAAAATGATAAAAAAGAAATCCTAGCCCAAATAACGCAGAAATTATGCCGCTGGCACCGAGTCCATACCAGATTCCTGTCAAACCTATACAGCTCGATAAAATATATGCAAGAGGAACTCCAATAAGCCCAACTCTAGTTACTGTTAAAATTAATGATATAGTTCCTTTACCCAATCCTTGAAATAAATGTGAAATTGAAACACCAATCCCCACAATCCAATATAATACAGCGTATATTCTTATAAATATTTTTGCCTTAGCTATCAAATCCGGAGAATTGTTAAATAATTTAACAATAGGTATTGCAAAAATAAATAATAATAGGCCTATAATAAAGCCGGTTAAAGCATTCAATTTTATACAAGCATATGTGAACTTTTTAACCCTGCTAAAGTTCTTTGCGCCGTAATTTTGTCCTGATACGGTTAACAAACCCGCGCCCATACCCAGCATTGGAATAATAACGAACATTTCCAATCTTGCGCCAATTCCGAATGCAGCAATTGCCGTATCCCCGTAGGTACTTACCAAACCCGTGATAAAACCCATTGCAACGACCATTGAAAAATGCTGCAAAGTAACAGAAAAACCAACCCTGTATATTTCTAAAAAATACTTTAATTTAAAATAGATTTTACTAAAATCGATTTTAACCAGATTTTTATTCTTCTTTAAAGTGATTAATACTAATAATGCTGCCAAACCGTTGGCAATTACTGTAGCAATACTCGCTCCGCGTATTCCCATTTTAGGAACAGGGCCGAAACCGAAAATAAAAATTGGGTCAAGAATAATATTGGAAACGGCTGAGAAAAGAAGTATATGCATTACTTTTGCAGAGTCCCCTTCTCCGCGTAATACTCCTGCAAAAATAATTCTCATGCTTGAAAAAAAAACAAAGATGGCTTGTATTTTTAAATACTCCCAGGCAAGATTTAACGCCTCGCCCTGACCACCGAGAAATCTCAGCAATGGCTTTCCCCAAAAAAGAGCAAAAAAAGTTATAAATAAAGTTAAAAATATCCATATGGTGATACCATGTCCCGCTGTTTCATTTGCTTTCCCGATATTTTCTGCTCCGATATTCCTTGCAATTAAACTCGCAATACCTATCGAAGGCCCGATGAATATTGCGAAAGCAAAATGCATGGGTACAAGGTTTAGTGTCATTGCCGCAATATATTCTTTACCAAGCTGTGCTACGAATATCATATCAACAACCTGATACATCATATTTGCAAAAAAAGCCGTCATCAATGGAAGAGATATTTTTAGTAAAGTTTTATAAATCGGGCCGTTTAATATTTGTTTAATGCGAATCTCGTTTTTATTATTCATATTTTTTCTTAAAAATAAGACTTTAAGTAGTCAAATATACTTCGATTAAAAAAAATGACAACTCAATAAATAATTATATATATTAAAATTTAATCATCTTGAAATATAAAAATATTGAAAAAAAATATCAGGAAATGTATAATTAACGCATGAGTTGGGATAACTTAAAGGAATTAAAACAAAGTAAAAATTATCAGGATAAACTTGAAGAATATTATTTGAGAAGATTACGTTCTTCGAAAATTATTTATAATTTAAGTGAATTTTTAAAATTTCTTTCAATTAAGGAAGGTGATATTTTAAAAAGCATGCTTGTTAAATTCACCTGTGAAGCGATTGGCGCAACAAGAGGGTCTCTGCTTTTAAGGGATGCAATCCATAAAGAATTTTTCTATTATGATACAGTTCTTTTTAAAAATGAACGGCAGGTATTGGAAGATTTTAATTCAAAAATTGATAAAATACTCATACCCGAAACACAAGGACAATACGGGGAAACTTATTCAAAAAAGCAGGTAATTATTTATAATGATATATCTAAAACAAAATATGATACAAAAGTTGATAAAATACTTAATATTGACCCTATTTCGGCAATTTGCGTACCTATTATTGTAGATAAGGAATTTATTGGGATTTTAGAGCTAGTTAACAGCGATGGTAAAAGAAACTTTGATAAAATGGATCTGGAATCTGTTAATACAATAGCCAATATAGCAACAGCAACAATGGAAAATGCAAAATTATTTAAATGGGCAATTTCTGACGGTTTAACCGGCCTATTTAATATCCACTTTTTTAAAAGAATGGTTGAACAGGAAATAAAAAAGATTAACAGGTATGGCGGAACATTAAGTTTAATAATGCTGGATATTGATAAGTTTAAAAATTTTAACGATACTTACGGCCATAGTACAGGGGATAAAGTACTGCAAAAATTATCCGATATACTTATAAAAAACATACGGGAAGAAATTGATTTGCCCGGAAGATATGGCGGAGATGAATTTTTATTATTATTACCCAATACTGATATAAAAGGGGCAAAAATACTTGCTGACAGGTTATTAAATAAAATCCGGAAAGCAAAAATAAAAGTCGATAAACAAAAACTTGGATTTACATCATCAATCGGCTGTGCCGAATATCAAAAAGGTAAGGATATAAAAGAATTATTTAAAGCAGTTGACAAGGCTATGTATGAATCCAAAAAAAAGGGAAGAAATAAGGTCTCTGTTTTAGAAACGTATTGACCTTATAACCCTATTTTATGTATTATAAAGGAATAGTAATAATTTTAACAACTAAATTAGGATAAAAAAGTTTAGACAACATACTTTTTAATAAAAACTATGAAAACAAAAATTTATACAATTATATTTATACTAATAATTACTACATTCTCATGCTCTAAAAATAAAGATAATTTATCTTATAAAATAAAAGGGCCCAAAAGTGTATTACAAGTAATAAAACAAGTTCTTCCGGATTTCATTAAACAGTTTCCTTATTTAAAAATAAAACTTGAAGCTGTTGAAGACGCTAGGGCTATTGCTTCTTATCTTGACGGTACATGCGATTTTGCAATTGCTGCAAGAGACTTTAATATTACCGAAAGCAATTTCGCGGCAAGAAAAAATAAAAGAGTTCAGGCATACCCTATTACAAAAGATGCTGTTTCAGTTATTGTTTCTAAAAACAATCCTATTAATGATATCAGTTATGATTTATTAATAAAAATACTCTCTTATAAAGTCAATGATTGGAATGAAATAATTAAAGAAATATTGAAAAGCCCATATTTTGACAGAACAAAAATCCGGGATTTTATAGAAAAAACAAGAACTCTTTTAGAAATGCCTTTAAAAGTTTGTGTATTAAATAATCTTTACTCTCTTCATGAATATTTACTTGAGAAAATAAATATAAAATATTTTAGTACAAAAATAGAATTCTTTAGAACTCCTGAAATGTTGAGAAAATTCGTTGCCAATAACACAAACGCAATAGGGATTATTTCTTCCACCTCAAAATCAAATAAATGTAGAACCCTTAGTTTAAATAAAGTAATAATATCAAAAGAAAATATTATTAATAATAAATATCCTCTTGTAAAATCATATTATTTATTTATTCCCAGAAATTATAAAGGGATTGAAATAATAGATTTTGTTTTCTACCTAAGAAGCCGTAAAGTAAGAAAAATATTGAATAAGCGGGGGTTTGTAAGGCCGTGAAACTCGCTGTTATTAGTGATATACATTCAAATCAAACCGCATTAGAAAGTGTTTTATCTGATATTGATAAAATGGGATGCCATGATATAATCTGCCTTGGTGATATTGTGGGATATGGGCCAAATCCAAAAGAATGTATAAATATTATCAGACAAAATGAAATTAAATGTTTGATGGGTAATCACGATGCTGCTGTTTGCGGATTATTATCTGACAAATATTTCAATATGTATGCTAAAAAGGCTGTTGACTGGACCATTAATGCTTTAAATCAAGATGAAATTGAATATTTAAAAACACTTGCTTATTTTCATGAAGATAAAAATATAATATATATACACGGCGCGTTAAGCGAACCGTTCGATTATATTTTAGATAAAAATTCCTTAAAAAATAATATTGAAATACTTAAAAATGATTTTCCGGAAAAAAATATTTGTTTTTTTGGTCATACCCATATTCCCTTTCTATCAGTTAACGGAGATTTTAAAATTCCTAATTATGGAAGGCAATTTTTAAATGATATTGAAAAAAATATTTTTTTCATAAATCCCGGGAGTGTTGGCCAGCCTAGAGGCGGAATAACAGCAAATGCGTCATATTGCATTTTCAATAAATCTACTTATGAAATAAATTACCGTAATATTGAATATGATATTGATAAAACTTATAAAAATATTATAGATGCAGGCTTACCTGAATATCTTGGACAGAGATTATATAAAGGAATGTGAAAAATGCAGGGACTAATAATTCAATTTCAAGTAATTCTACCTTCTGCTTTAGAAGAGCAGGCTGATGAAATCGGTTTAAGGTATAATGATGATGATGAATCTGCTCTAACAGATTTACTTGGAAATATTTTGGATTATTTTATTGAAAATAAAACCAAAATCGAAAAAATAAGCTGTAATATATCAGAACCTACTGATTTTGAACACCTTGAAAGATTATTTATTCATGTAACTGATATGGAAAAACAGGGAATGGAAAAAGAATTCGGCGAACAGGAATATGATTACTTTACCTTATCTGTAGTTATAGCAACAACGGACCTAAAAACAGCCAATTCAATAAAAAATTTAAAAAATCATGAATGTATTAGAGCTTTTAATAGTGTTAATATCATAAGGCCGGCTGATATTTATGGAGTTGAAATGATAATAAAACCACTTGAAGATTCTTCGGATATCTCCAAACCTCAAAATACAAAAAAGAATAAAAGGGAACCTGATAGGCCGTAACGGAAATTAAGTAAATTAAAATAATTTAAAAGTTAAATAAAAGCGTTGCTTATTATTTTATATCAAATTATAATAAATAAAAATCGCAGGGATTATTTTAGTATGGAAATTGAATATAGAAATTTAACAGATGATGAAAGAAACATTTTAAAAGAAAGATTAAAATTAATTTTAAAAGTAAATATAACCATAGGGGGTCTTGCAATAATATGGTTTTTTAGTGTCTTTTTTACAATGAAAAGTTTTGGTTCAAAACTCTGGCTTTTATTAGCCATACTTCCCGCGGTAATATTGGTTAGCGGAATTATTTTTCTTTATTTTGCAGGTTCTAAAATCCGCAAAGATTTTAAGTCTGAAAAAATGTGTATTTTAAAAGCTCCTTTGAATAAACTTTATTTTAAGAAAAAAGGTTTAAAAGCACGATATTTTGTTGAGTTTGATGAAAATAATAAATTTGAAATTGATGAAAGCGCGTTTAATAAATTAAACGGTCATGTTGAAAACAAATTTGCTGTGCATTTCAGTGAAAACTCCAGATTAGTCTTCCGTTTAGAAAGATATGAATAGAGAATTTATTCAAATACCCCATGAAATTTCTGATTTACTTATAGCAAAAATCAAAAATATCGGAAGAGAAATGTTTTTATATTTTATTGGCGGATGCTTATCTCTTTTCGTTCTTATTTTTATTATGGATAGTTTTAGTAAAACCATCCGTTTTACCGTTGCTTTTATTACAGGCCTATTTTTATGGCTTCCTGTTATTGGCGGATTTCTTGAAAAAAAAAATATACTTGCTGATTTAAAATCAGGGGAAATGTATATAATTAAAAAATTTACGAAAACAAATTCGGGTTATCAAATAAATGGAAAATATTATGAACCAATAATTGAAAATATTAATAATGCAAAAGTATTATATATTTTACCAATATCCAGATATATTGCAGGTTTTGAGTAATACTTGAAAATATTTAAATAATTTCAAAGTTTTATGTTATATTGAAAATAAAATTGCCTTTTTTAATGCATTAGAGTTATAATTATAATAGACGATCGGAAACCGAAAATACATGACAATGATGAAAAATTTAGATTTTAATTGTAAATGATTTATATTATTGTTAATATATTTTTAAGTTAAGTTTATATTGATTATGAGGGAGTGATTTATGAAGATTGGCAAAAAAATCAAAGATCTGCGAACAAAATACAGGTATACTCAAAAAGAACTTGCCGCTAAAGTTGAGGATGGAATTGATTATACTTACATTGGACGTATCGAACGCGATTTAGTCTTACCGTCACTTAAAACTTTAGAAAAACTTTCTAAAGCTTTAAACGTTGACATTTCCTATTTTTTTATTGACCCTGAAGCCGGAAAAAACGACACAGTTTTAGGCGCAATTTCTAAAGACCCGAAAAAAAAGAAGTTAATAAGTATGATTTACAAACTCGATGATGATACCACACAATTAGCTACTGAAGTTATTAAGTCAATACTTAAATATTGTAGTTTTGAAGAAAAATAAAATCTATTAGATTTACGGGGTTTAAACAATCTATTATCTAATTATTTAAAATAGTAAAATTAGATAGTAATCATTTTGATTTAATTATACTGAGAGTGTTTAGATACATTCTCAGTTTTTAAATCATTTTTCAGCATACGGTGAACCAAAATGAGTTAAAAAATCTTCATAGTTCAATGTTAATTTCATGCCGAAGGATAACAATATTAAAGTAATTACTTGAGAAATTATGTACACTGCCGGGAAACCCGGGAAGGTAAGGCTCTCAAACAAAAATGAAATAATAATTATTGTTAACGTAATTATATATGAAAATAATGGTTTTTTTTGAATTAAAAAGTATAATCCTAAAACTAAAACGCTTTTTATAGTAAACCATAACCATATGGAAATAAAAAACTTTTTAAAAGCTAGTGTAGTTGGATTTGCTTTTCCAATAAAGATATCAGTGAATAAAGAAAGTACTACAAAAATTATATATATCATTCCGGATAAAAGAATAATTGATAAAAATTTTCTACGGTCTTTTTTAGTTCTTTGTTTTAGATATAAATATTTTTCCTCAGAATTTTTACCGAAATGTTCAAATTTCAATTGCTGATAGAATTCTTCTTCTTTTTCAGTTACAAGGTTAATCCGCCGCATTTTAGGAATTTCAATATATTTACCATACTCAAAATCAGGAATAATAATTTTTTCACCACATTTGTCACAATTACCTGAATCCAAATGAGATAACTGTTTACAATGTGGGCAATAAATTTCTTGAAAATAAATTTCTTCAAGCTTTTTCCTGCAATTAGGACACTTGCTTTTTCTGCTGAAGATGATATGATTACAAAAAGGGCAATAATCTAACTTGCGGTTTAATTTTTCTTCTAACTCTTTCATAATATATATTTTAGTAGTATGTAAAGATTATAGCAATCATTTTTTAATATCCGAAGCTTATTTTAATATATAAAGCCAAAACTACTAAAAATATTGCTGGCAAAAAATTAGCAACTTTGATTTTCTTTAACTCTAAGAGATTTATCCCGATAGCAAAAACCAAAATTCCTCCAACTGCTGAAATATCATTTAAATAATAAGGATTTTTAATAAATGATAAACTTGAGGCCAATAATGTTAAACCGCCCTGATAAATTAGTATTGAAATAGAAGAAAAAATAACTCCAAAACCCAAAACCGATGCAAAAACTATGGATATAGTTCCGTCCATTATTGATTTGGTTAACAAAACATCATAAGAGCCAGCAGCAGCATCAATCGAACCTATTATTGTCATAGCTCCAACGAGAAATGTTGTGGAAGATAAAACAAAACCCCGTGTAAAACCTTCATCATCGCTGCTTTTAGTTTTCTTTTTCAGCCAGGTGCCCAAAGAATCCAATCTTTTTTCAATCCGTAATAATTCTCCAAATATACCACCTATGATAATGGAAAAAATAACCAATACAATATTTTTACCCTTAATAACCATTATAATGCCCATGACTAATGAAGCAAGAGCAGCACCTTGAAAAATTATTGTTTTAAATCTTTCACTAATATATTTCTTAAATAATAGGCCGAATATTGAACCTATTATTACAGCTATAGCATTTATATACGTTGCAATCATAACGGATTAATAATATATAAAGAATGAGTTAAAAGGAAATACTATAAAAAATTATGCTAAAACTAACGCCACCACATTCTGCGGTTTAATCCATGATATCTGAACGGATTAATTATTTTATTTTTATAGCGCACCTCGAAATGAAGATGAGGGCCTCTAGACCTTCCGGTTGAACCTACTCGGCCAATTAACGTGTTTCTTCTTACCCATTGGCCTTTGCGAACGTAAATTCTACTCATATGACCGTACCGGGTTTCATACCCTCCACGGTGCTGTATAATTACACATTTTCCATATCCGCCATACCAACAGGCAAGTTTAACTCTTCCGGATTTTCCGGCAAAAACCTTTCTACCATATGGGGCAGCAATATCAACTCCGGGATGAAAATTCCATCTGCCATGAAAAGGGTCCCTGCGATAACCAACTCCTGAAACAACGCGGCCTGAAACAGGTATCGCATATTCAAGCCCCATTACTTTTTCTCTTTGGTTCCGGGTTAATCTTCCTCCGGGTATAAAAAGTGTTTCACCGGTTAGCAAGTCTCTTGAATCAAGGTCATTAATTTTCTGAATTTTTTCTTCAGTAACTTTATATCTTCTATATCGTTTAGCAATTTTTGTCATAGTATCGCTGCGTCTAACCCTGTAATAAATCCCAATTTGATTTGGAATTAAAATAGGCCTTTTAACAATAAGAGAACGGGCATTTCTAATTTTATTTACACTCACAACTGAATCAAAATTAATACCGAACTTACTGGCAATTTTATTTAAGCTATCCCCTCTTCTGATATAATAAATAGTAAATTCAAGGGGCTGAATTCCTATTTCTTTTTGTTTTTCTGTTAAAAGCAAATCGTTATCATTCAATTTTTCCATTTCCCTGAACAGATACTCGTTATCAGAAGTGGAAATTAATGAATGCATTTCTTTATTTGCTTTATTAAGCCCGTATGAAAAGTATACAGTCATTCCTGCAACTAATGTAATAATAAGAAATACCAGAAATATTGTTTCAATATTTCTAAAAAGATAGGATTGTGTAAACCGCTTGATTTTTCGGGAAGCCATATATTCATCCTAAGAATTAAAATTTAAAGTATTGTCATAAAACATTATCGGCAAAATCCCGATACATTTTATAAAGTTTTTCAGTAAGTTTGACGGTTAATAATTTTATTCCCTAAACAAATTTAAATATATTTTATTTTTTTTGTCAAGTATTTTGTTCTGTAGTTGACACGAAAACTTTGCTGATATATAATTTTATTTGATTCGGAAAAAAAATCTTCTAAAAAAATTGAAATTTTTGATAAATATTTTTTGCAGCTGTAAGCAAAAATAAAGGAAATATTATAAATGAGCGATTTTGGAAAGAAAAACGTTAATAATGAAATTGAAGGTTTGGATAAAGACAGTAGAAAAGAACTTTTCAATAAATTCGTTGACCATGGCGGACAAGTAGTTAATGAAAAAAAGAAGAAAGCCAACAAAATCAATTTTAACAGAGAAAGACAAAAAGAACTTTTAAAAAAACAGGAAGAGAAAAAAAAGTCATTACAGAAAAAATATGGAAGTAAAACCGGAACGGGAAAATCCGGTAGTTCAAAATCAGGGAAAACAAGCAATAAAGAAAATCCTTATGAAGGAATGGGTAAAGTCAGTTTATATTTTTCAAGTGTGTTTAGCAGGGTGAGAACATGGACAGGACAATTTATCCACCCTTCTTTTGCCAAAGTATTTAGAGATACGGCTCAAAGTAAATATCTGGATTTAAATTTAGTTGTTACTACAATATTACATTCTAAATCAATGAGTGACGGTGTATTAAAAAAAGATTTAATCTTAAAATATCCGTTGTATTATGAGTTATTGTTGCGCATGGATAAATTATACGAAGATAGATATTTTGTCGAATTCGGAAATAAATTCGGAAACGACCTTTCAAGAAGGGTAAAATTTAAATCAATTGAAGAACAAATTAAACCGGTTTTAAAAAAATTATATTGCCTTCAGCCTCATAAATCAAACTGCCTTGAAGCAATAGGCACTGCTTTAGGTTTAATGCAAAAACATGAAAGTATTTCAAGAACTGCAATAAATGAAAACGTATCAAACGCAAGACAGGCTATTAATTTTCTATTCAGTTCTTTTTTTGATAAAATATTTTTAGCTTATTTAAACTGTATTAAATCAAATATTCCGGTAAATAATCCCATTATTCCTAAGTTATTAAAAATTAAAGATGAAGATATGGTGGGATATATTGTAAAAAGAATAAAAGAAGAAATAAAGAAAAGACAGGGACAGGATCAGGATGAAGATGACATTGAGGAAGAAGAAGTAATCGAAGAAGAAAAAGATGATAAAAAAGATTTATTACCCGATGATGTTCAAAACGGATATGACCTGCTCGCAAGACTACCTTTTGATGTAAATAAATTTCCAAAAGACAGCCCTCCGTCTTATTTTGAACCAAATGATAAAATATATCACGTCTTCCTAATACTTGAAGAATTTGAAAGTCAATATTCGTTTGTATTAACATCGAATAAAATAAGATATTCAGTTGATTACAATCAGGGTGGAGGAAGTAGATTAGATCCTAAAAAAGAATTCAATGAAATATATGTAAAAATTAATACTATTCATGATGCAATCAGAGAATATCTTAATATATTAAAAGAATCATATGAAATTGAAAATCAACACGGTGTTTCTATGATGCAAAAACATAATCAATTGCATACCCTTTCAATCCGGCAATCTAAAACAAATATGAACATTAGAATTAAATTATTAGAAATTGTTAAAAAATTGAGTGCAGTAATTTCCCAGGTTTATGATAAAGTTGATAGAGTTGTTCAAAATCAGGATGAAAAACTAAATTTTGATAACTCATTGGAAGGCAAGAAAAGAATTGACGGTAAAACGCCAGTTGAAGCAATTAGATTTACAATGGAAGTTATTAAAGCTTTAGAATACAAACTTGATAAAGGCGAATTAAGTGGTGCAGGTATGTACGTAAACAAATAAAAAACATTAAACAAGCTTATATGGGGGTAAAAATGGTCTATTTTCCTACCAGAGAAAAATATTTTGATGACCACGAAG
>CALGPD010000363.1 GCA_937960625.1 uncultured Spirochaetia bacterium
GTTCCAAGCGGCACCGACTATTGAGGTGCGCCATTTATTTTCACTAATGTAATAGCTAATAGCAGGTCAGTCAGAATTAAGGCAATTGTATACAAAGCCGGATATAATAATTCGTCAATAATTTCAAACGATTATTATAATACACCGTAGTAAATTATTACAATCAATAAGTAAATACAATGTTGAAAAATGAACAACGTGTTTTATAATGAACAAAATAAAAATCTCATTTACAGCATCAAAATAATCCAAACCATTAATTACCTACCATAAAACAAGTTACAGAGCTTAATCAAATGTTTATTTTTGGCACAAATATTGCTCAAAAATAAACATCTCTATTTAATATAATAGATATGCAAAAAACAAAACGGAGGTTATTATGGATTTCTATTTAGTCGTTGCAGATGGAGCAGACAAAGTTGCACAGTTAATGAAAACTGTTGCAGACAACAAAGTTGCAATTGATACTGTATGGACGATGATTGCGGCGTTTCTTGTATTTTTTATGAACGCTGGTTTTGCGTTTGTGGAGTCAGGTTTTTGCCGGAAAAAAAACACCATCAACATTCTTGCAAAAAACTTTATCGTTTTTGCCATAGCCACAATAGCGTATTGGATTGCAGGCTTTGCATTCATGTTTGGTGATGGAAATATTATTATCGGTTTAAAAGGATTTTTTGTTGGAGAAAACACTGCTGTTTTCAGCTCTTTAGACTGGACAAAAGTTCCCGTTTTTGCGAAATTCTTTTTTCAATTAGTTTTTGCGGCAACAGCGGCAACTATAGTCAGCGGAGCGGTAGCAGAAAGGATAAAGTTTTCTTCTTATCTTATTTTTTCATTTATACTCGTTGCTATTATGTATCCCATTACAGGGCATTGGATATGGGGAGGAGGATGGTTATCTTCACTCATGAAAGCCGGTTTCTGGGACTTTGCAGGCAGCACCGTAGTTCACTCTGTAGGCGGATGGGCAGCTCTCGCAGCGATTATTGTATTAGGCCCCAGATTGGGTAAATACCGTAAAGGCGGCAAGTTTATCCCAATACCGGGGCATTCAATCCCACTTGCAACTTTAGGTGGTTTTATTTTATGGTTAGGCTGGTTTGGTTTTAACCCTGGAAGTACTATGTCTGCTGACGGCGGAGCAATTGCAAGGATAGCAGTAACAACGAATATTGCGGCAGCAGGCGGAATAGCAGCAACGTGTATAATAACATGGCTAAAGTTTAAAAAACCTGACCACACAATGATGATAAACGGCGCACTGGGCGGCCTTGTTGCAATAACAGCGCCTTGTAATTGGGTAACACCACTAGGAGCTTTGATAATAGGCCTAATTGCCGGTATTGTTGTTTTCTACGGAGTCATTTTCTTTGATAAAATAATGATGGATGACCCTGTTGGAGCAACATCCGTTCACTTACTAAACGGTATTTGGGGAACTTTAGCAGTCGGTTTATTCGCTGTTTCAGGCGGCGCGGGCGGAAGCGGAGCTCCGCTTAAAGGATTAATTTACGGAGGTAGTGCGAAACAGTTATTAATCCAATTTATTGGAGTTTTAGCTGTAGGGGGGTTTACCTTTTTAATAAGTTTATTAATATGGTATATTCTTAAATTTGTTCAAAAAGGCATACGCGTTGATGCTGAAGAAGAATGCACAGGGCTTGACCTTGGAGAAATGGGCGGAGAAGCTTACCCTTCCGATCCGTTTGGACAGGATACGGCTATTGAAGGAACAAGCGCTTTTAAATTAAAGGAATGGAGAAAATAGTACTTTATTAATTTCAACATTCAATGTATGCTAAAAATTAAGAATGCTAAGGAGATTATTATGAAAAAGATAGAAGCAATAGTACAACCTCAAAAATTTGAAGCTGTAAAAGATGCTTTGGTAAAAGAAGGAATAACGCGAATGACAGTTTTGGAAGCAGAGGGTTATGGACGGCAGGAAGGTAAAACTGAAATATTTAGGGGCCAAGAATATGAAGTAAACCTTTTACCCAAAGTATATATTATGATAATTGTAAATGATGATTTTCTTGATAAAGCTGTTGATGCAATTATAAAATCCGCAAAAACAGGAACAATAGGAGACGGAAAAATATTCGTTTCAGACATTAAGGAAGTAATCCGTATCCGGACTGAAGAAAAAGGCAAAGATGCACTTTAGATTCGCTCATAAATAGATTATAAAAAACGGTGAGTATATTGCTCATCGTTTTTTTTAAATAAAATTTTCTTTAAACATAAAATATTACATTCATCTGCCGATATTCTTAAGTAAGAGGAATTATTATGAACAAAGTCAGAGTAAGAAAACATATCAAAACTAATAGATTATTTATTGATTTACAACATACATTAACACGGCAGGACCTTGAATTATTAAAATCCAAGCTTAAAAACGGCTTAAAAAAAATGAAGCCTCCGTTCGGTGCAATAGTTAACCAAATCAGGCTTGCGCCTATTGATGATAGCTTAGGCACTCTTGTTTCGGAAATAATGACTATGAATGAAAAAGCAGGGTGCAAAAAAGTTGTAAGGGTTATCGGAAATAATGCTCTTGTTAAAATGCAGGCTGCTCAAGCCAGAAAACAACAGCAAGCTAAGATAGCTTATGATATTGATTTCGTTGACACGATAGAAAAAGCAATACAGATATTAAAAGAACTAGGTTTATAAAAAAGATTTTAATTTAAATTTTCTGTTTTTCTATTTTTCACCAAAAGAATAAATCCAATTAATAATGCAGCAATATTAAAGCCGATTAAAACGTAATAAATTGCCAAACCCGTATATTCCGGCAAACTAAAAATTATACTTTTAGGAAATATTAGATAGTTAACCATTATTTGAAAAACTATGACTATAGGAACGAATAGCTTACTGAAATTTGTATGCTTTTGGAAAATTGATTGAATGGAATAAGCAAACCAGATTAATACAGCCGGATAAGCATAATAAAAATTTAAATCCGAGCCCGGAGTAAGTAATGGCCATAGCAAAGATAAAATAAACAGAACCAAAGTCCATAGATGTTTTTTTATGGTACTAAAAAGTGTTTTCATATCAATTAATATCACAGGCAGGAGCATTCCCCAAATTAAAACCGTATTATTTACAATTAGTTTAAAATAACCGGCAAACCCTAACCTGCCGGAAAAATAATTAAAATGAGCAATTATATCGCTGCCGAAATATGCTTTAAAAGATATAAACCTGAATAATACATAAACTAATACCGGCGGCAACGCATATTTCAACATCATAAGAAAAGATTTTCTTTTATAAATTTGGTATTTATATGTTAAATAAACCGGTAACAGTACTAGAGCATTTTCTTTTATAAACAAAGCTAAAAGCAAGGTTATAGAAAATAATACGTTGTTTTTATTAATCATAAAAAACAGACAAGCAATTAATAAAACAAAAGCAACGTTATTAATTTCAAAAGGATTAAAAATAAAATATCTTATTGTCCAGAAAGTTGAAATAAAAACCAATAACGTTACAAGTACTGCTTTTTTATCAAGTTTAAAACTGCTTAAAAATAGATGCGATAAAAGTATCAATAAGCCTGCCGAAAGATATAAAATAATTTGAAAAGCAGTTCCTGAATCCAGAGGCATAGCATACGCTAATAATGGTACACCTACCCTATAGCAATATGGAGAAGCATCCATCTTAAACGGCTTTTCTGACATTAATTTGTAAACCGAATGAGTTCCAATATTTTTAAAACTTATTAAATCCGTTGTAAATGAAAAAAGCACTATTACTATAAAAGCGAATATGATAAGAGTTTTATTGTATTTATCCTGCATATAATAAACCAAAAGCCCTAACCGCAAAAAGCGGTAAGGGCTTTTTATTGTTAATTTAAATTATTTTATCTTCTTTTCATAACTGAAACACAGTTAGTAACCGCTGAACCACCAACGTTAAATGTTACACCAACTTCAGGTTGTCCTTTAGATGGAGCTACACCGATTGGATCGCCAACGAGTTGTTTATAAGCTAACGCGTGCATAGAAGCACCTGTAGCACCTACCGGATGGCCTTTTGCTTTTAATCCACCTGATAAGTTAACAGGTGTTTTATCATCAGCAGTAAATTTACCTTCCATGTAGTCATAACCGCCTTTACCGTCTTCTGAAAGGCCTAATGCTTCAGTTGAAGTAATTTGGTTAATCGTAAAACAATCGTGAACTTCAGCGAAGTCAACATCAGCTATTGTTACACCTGCTTCACCGAATGCTTGTTTAATAGCTTCTTTACCAGCCATAAGTTCATACATGTTCGGACGAACGTTTTCAGGCATTCTTTCTGTAACAGTCGCGAAACCGGCTAAATCAACAACTTTATCATTAATTGATTTTGCGTTATCTGCTTTAGTAAGAATAAGAGCAGCAGCACCGTCAGATACAAGTGAACAATCATGAAGGCGTAATGGAGGCGCTACCATAACATTTGCACCTTTACCTTCATCAGGCATTGCTAAAATTGCGTCAGCAGTAGTTAAACCGAGTTTTTCAATAAAACTACCAGGGCCGAAATGAGCAAGCGGGTTTTTAATACCGTTTGAATAACATAATGCTGAAACGTGAGCTAACATTTTTCTTAACTCTTCGTCAGAAAGTTTATATTGCTCTTTGTAACCTTTTGCGTATTCAGCAAACAACATAGGGAAGCTCATTCCTTTAGCACCTTCAGTAGGCATATAGGAAGAACCCGCTAATGCTTGTGTCATTAATTTAGTGTTTAATAAATTCATTTTTTCAACACCGATAACGATTGCAGTGTCAACTCTACCAGCTTCAATTGCATAAGCCGCGTTATAAAGAGCTAAAGAAGAAGAAGCACATGCTCCCTCACATCTTTGAGATGGTTTAAAACGCCATTCTTTTGGGAAAGCTTCAAGAGCTAAAGGCCCAACGTGTTCCTGTCCTACAAATAATGCAGGAGAACAAGAACCTGCCCAGATACCGTCAATGTCTTTTGGGTCAATACCGGCATCTTTAACTGCTCCTTGAGCAGCTTCAATAATGAGTTCATAAAATGATTTTTTGTCATGGTAGATGTAATTTTTTTTACCATTTTCATCTACTTGCTTTTCA
The DNA here is from genome assembly GCA_937960625.1 of uncultured Spirochaetia bacterium. Lineage (GTDB taxonomy): Bacteria > Spirochaetota > CALGPD01 > CALGPD01 > CALGPD01 > CALGPD01. The sequence goes on from CALGPD010000363.1 coordinate 5,121, forward strand.
ACATCTACAAATTGACCAAATTGTGTGTTATAAGCGCCAACAATACTTACTTTTGCCATAGAACTAATCCTTTATAATGAGATTTAATATAGTCCGGAAAAACTCCGGGTTTTGTCAAATATCAGCGGGGGAACCGATATGCTATAAAATATACATATATTCTCAAATTAAAAAATAAAAAAAATATATTTTAAGAAAAAATATTACATCTAAATTACCAACAAATGTAAAATAAGCACAATAATTAATTATTATCAACAACGTAAAAGAAATAAAATTGCTTAGAGAATTTTATTTTATTATTGAAATTTTTCTTTCTTGCTTTTATAAAGAGCTTTCAATCTTTCAGAAACAGTTGTTATTTCTTCGTTGTTTTTTAAATTAAAGAACTGTAATACGCTTGGATTTAACTCAGCAGGGCTTAAAATTCCATCCTCAATGTTGCAAAAAGCATTTGCAAGATAAACAGTATAAACGATTTCAATAAAATCATCTTGAGCAAAGATTGGGTCATGATGAAATTCAATCGCGCTGATTAAAGTTTCAGGGAAGTTCCATTTCTCTGCAAGTATAGCACCGACCTTAGCATGAGTTATTCCAAATGCTAAATCCTCAATCAACTCTACACCTAAATGTTTTTCAGCTGACAGTGAAAAGATTTTTTTAATCAAATCAGGACGCAAAGCAGTAATTAAAAATTTACCAATATCGTGAAGCAATGCACCTAAAAACGAATTTTCAATAATTTCTTTGGAAAATCTACGGTTTTTAGCAAGTTCCTGAGCATAAAAAGCAGAACGGTATAAATGCTCCCACAAATCTTCCATTTCTCCAAACCGGTCTTCAAATATTTTTTTCGTTCCGTAAGTAACGAGCATTTGTTCAAGCCCGGTAAAACCAACAATTTTTACAGCTTCGTCAATGCTTGATACCCTTCTAGGCAGCATAAATTGAGCAGAGTTTGCCAGTTTTAATAAGTCAGCTGCAAATGAAGGATCCTGTTTAATCGCGCCGGCAATTTCAGTAATTTCAGCATCTTCATCTTTTACTAATTCCTGCAGCCTTTCAATGCTTTCCGGGAAAAGCGGAAGGATTTCAATTTCGTTGTAAATAGCATCAGTTAATTCCGAAATCTTAGCTTTATCAACTTTTTTGAAGTGCACTGCAAGCCTGGCCACAGTTACACCTTCCCTTGAATTAATAATAAAATTCTTAGGATTAATACCGACTTTTTTCAACATTAGTACGGTCATAATAATTCCAAGGCCAGCGCCCTCTGTCTGATCCACAGCATCGTAAAATGCTTGTTCAGAATCACTATATTCTAATGCTTTTTCATACCTGTCTCTTATTCGCATTAATTCTTCTTTACTAACAGGAGAATTATTCGATACTGTTACAACAATCCCTTCCGAAGAATATTGATATGTAATTTGGATGAAATACTTCATATCTTCAAGAAGTTTATGGTATAAATCAATATTATCACTAACTTCTGCTTTAAATTGTTCCATACCACTGTCATAATCATCCGGATTACTAATATCCAAACCATGTTTACGGAAAAATGTCCGTTTTAAATTTGCTTTCTTTGCGTTACCTGTAACTTCTTTTAAACATAAGCTTATTGCGTTTTTCAATTCATTCTTTTGATACTTGGTTAATATCTTATCAAGAATATCATCAAGTAAAGTTTCAATAGAAAAAGGCAGTGTGGTTGTTTTTAAAGAAATAGGTTGACCTTTTTTAATTGCATCTAATATTTTTTGCATAATTTTATATCTGTCTTTATAGAATTTTTCTTATGTATATAATCGGAAAAAAAAAATATAAAAACTCTAAACCCCTAAAAAAAAATTAACTTTACATAATTTATAAAAATTTTTAGTAAATATTTCAAAACAATGATGTAAAGCTTTAATTAAAACTTTAACTAAATATAACTTATCATTAAGAATAAAAAAAAATCAAGTTTTTTTTTAGTTCAAATAAATTTCTTTAACCAATGCTGCGAATAGTGTATAATTTATCAAAATATTAAAAACGGAATAGGCTTGTGGAAACGCATTCAAGTGATGACAATTATATTGAGATAATAGATGGCAGTGAGCTAAATAAGACAATTCAAGATAAACATCTGGGTAAAAAATTTAGAGATATTCTTTCAGAAACTGTTAAAATCCCTAAAAATACCGGAGCTGATTTAGATTTAATTCTAGATGAAAAGAATAAATATGAGTTAAAGCCTATTGGGAACCTTGACCTTTTAAAAGTTATTAATCAAAATGAATCAACTTCAGTACAAATAATAAAACTATCCAATATTATAATGAGAATGGCAGTAAAATACACTCAAGATATTTTCATGAAAAAGAAGAAAAAAGAAGTTTTGTTTGAAATTAGAGAACTTATAAACGAAATTAAACAAGTAAAAAAAATATTGTATGACCTTGAAAATAATACTTAAATCAAAACAAATCTTATAAAGGCCTATCTTCAGATACCCTCTCTGAAATGTATTCGGATAACAAATCACGGCCGTTTTCATAAAAATCTAATATTTCTATATTAACGTTATTATCACGGAAACTTCTTATTGAGCCTTTTAATTTTATTCTCTCGCCTGAAATAATCAGTTTAATATTATCCAATTCCTGGCCAAATTCAAATTTTTCTACCTTAACCTTTCCATCTAAAGCAAATTTTAACCCGCCTAAACCAATATCGATAATGTCTCCGGCAATAAGCTTGCCTTGAAACTGAAACTCGATTCTCGCGTTATCCATTAAGCTAACTTTAATTCTAAAGTGTTTTCTGCGCTCAGTTTTACGGATACCTTCTTTTTCCAAAAAGTGCTCTAAGTTTTTAATTATTGTTTCAGTAGGTAAAGTATTTGAAATGTAACCTACTACATTTATACTAATAACACCGTGAAATTCAGTATAACGTTCTCCTGTTGAAAAAACAATAACTTTAATATCAGGCTGAATTCTTATTAAACTTTGTACAAACCCTGGAGCATCAGCTATTTCATCAATATTGATTAAAAGAAAATTAATAGTTTTATCCCGTATCATTAATTCAGCAGATTTTAGGTCCTGTGTTTTTAGAAAGAAATACCCTTTAGGAATATACCTTGTAATCAAAACTTTTTGAATATCAGGCAGAATCCCGTAAAGTAGAATAGAAATATTTTCAGTAAATTTTTCTTTTTTATTCGTTATATATATCCGGTATTCGCCATAACTAGTCTTAGCCTCAACAACAACTGTTGTAATGTTTTTAGGAGCCAACACAGAGTAGTTTTCATAATAAGCTTCTTCAGGCATGCTTTTGCATTTATAATTGTGTGTGTGCATTGCGCTAATAATTCTACCGTTTATAAGATTTCCCCATTCAAGCACTACTGATTTTAGAAGTTCGTTATATTCTTCTTTTGTTTCGGCTAGAGACCATAGATCTGTTTCTCCGGCAGTGGCCAGGGCAATATGAGAAAAAAGCTCTTTTGACAAATCAAAAATGATATGTCCTTCAATATCACCTTCTACTTTTAGTATAACCCCGTTACCTTCAAAAGTATTTGCCCCTTGCTGAATTGACCTTCTAGTATCAATTGTGTTAACGCTTACTACTTCTTCCAGTATTTCTTTTGTGCAACCTACTAAACTATCAATAAACTGAATATCCATTTTTATCTACCTTGTAATAAATAATATTAAAACTAATTTGAAAAAAAAACTACAATATATTTATAATTTTAAATTAAAATTATATATAAACCAAAAACGAAACGATTATTGACTATGACTATTTTTAATATAAAAAGATGCCCGGGCTGCGGGAAAATTAGAAATAAAGATGATAAAAAAATATGCTCAAAATGCGGATTTGATTTTGTTAAACTTAAACTAAAATGCAAATCTTGTAATAATTATTATGCTATTGAAGAATATTATTGCCCGGTTTGTAAGTCAGGGTCCGCTTTATATAAAATTCATGCCAAAGATATTACTAACGTAAAAAAAATAATTAAATACCGGTTCTTTATCATTATTGGATTGCTCGTTAATTTAAGTCTGTTATTTATGTATATTTTTAGTTATAACAAACTGCCTTTTGATTTTTTTACATTTTCTTTATTTTTAATTTCAGCAGGATATGGCTACATATATCATGAGGTAAAAAAGAAACCTGTATTATCTTTCCTCATAGCAAACATCTCCCTGTTTCCCTATATCTTTTTTCTAATAGAAATAATTAAAACCAATGTTATTTTTGTCTTATTCATTCCACTTTACATCGTCCTTATCATCCATTTCTCATTAGGCTATGAAGTATCCTGGAAAATTCAGGCAAAGGAAAAGCTTAAACGCTTGATCTAAAGTATTTCTTCAATATTAGGTTCCCAGGCAGGATCCACAATGCATAAAAACGCTAATTCAGTATTCCCTGTATTTTCGATTGCTTGAACTGCATAAGGCGGGATATAAATTGTATCATTCAGC
>CALGPD010000364.1 GCA_937960625.1 uncultured Spirochaetia bacterium
AGTCTGTTCCAATCGCAACGTTTATACCGTTTTCAAGTAGTTCTTTAACCATGCTTGTTTTATTAAACATATAATAATTTGATGTAGGACACCATACATGATTAGCATTATTCTTTGCGAGTATTTTAACATCATCAATATCATATGCTAATCCGTGAATTAAAACTGTATGATCAGATAAAGCGCCTATTTCATTTAAATACTTAACTCCACGGCGGGCTTCATCATCCCATCCCTCACATATATGAGTAATAAACGGCCAATTATTTTCAACAGAACGTTTATATTCAATCTCAATACCATCGCCCCATTTTAAATCATAAGAAGAACATTCATGAGCCAAACCAAATTTTTTTATCACTCTTATGGGCATAATTCCATTGAAATTATCAGTCAATGCATGAGGAACGTGGTCGGAAACCGTTGTAACACCGCCGATTAACAACCTGTAACACGAAATATAATATAAATCAAGAACTGAATTTTTGCCCCGTTCTTCATATACTTTTGCTTTTTTTAAGTCGTTATCCCAGGGCAGCCAGTTTAGATAAGGCCCTGCCCCTGCTTTGGGATAATAAGCTCCAATCAAATGGTCATGCGCATTTATTAAAGAAGGGAATAATAAATAATCCCCTTCAAAAATAACGTTTTCAGGTTTAGAAGTAGAAATCTCTTTTATTCTACTTTCCTCAATGGATATAAACGCTTTATCAATAACTTCATTAGGTGTAATTATCTTTGAAATACCTATTGAAAAATTCATTTTTTCATCTCCATAAAAATCTATCTATTATAATTTTACACCATTAATAATATTTAATCAAGAAAGTGTTGGTTCTTATTTTATTATCGATAAAACTATTTTATTATTACTAAAATATATAAAAAAAAGTTAAATAATTAGTTTTATTAATGATTCTTGTAATATTATGTGTTGTTTTATTTGACAATCCAATTATAACAGGAGCAGAATATGTCACGGGAATCTCTTAAAGAAATCATGGAAAAAGATATTGAAACTGAAGTTAAAATAATCATTAATACTCTTAATTCCAATGATATAAAACTTTTACTTACGCGGAATATAAAAGGCGAAATTGATTTTTTAATAAGGCATTTTACTATTTCAAGACAAGAAAAATCTGAAAAACAAATTAAAAATAAAGTAGAGCAATTTGTAAAACAATACATTCATCCTAAAAAAAATGATATTTTAAAAATCGAATTAATCAGAAAAAATAAAGGCAACCTTAGAAGATTCGTTATAGATTGTCTGGTCAACGTAAAAAATGATAAAACCAACCCGGATAAAAGAGAAGAATTTATGACACTTAATGATATTACAAGAAGACCTTACCAAAAATCCATTTCTTTAATTAATACGTTATTTTACTTCACGGAAAAACAGTAATTTTATAACAAGAAACTAAATTTATTTTCTTAAAAATTAAAAGAAATAATCCATCTACATTTATCAATAAAAAACCGGATCTACTGAAATAATAAATCCGGTTAAATTCATTCTTAAATATATTCTTTTTAATACACTCGTATTATTCTTGCAAAATAATGATAAGTTTTAAATCCTCCGACAGGATAATTTGCACGTGGATTTTTTGGATACCAGGTTTTAATCCGCGCTCTATAAATTTTTATTTTTGCTCTAAACGAAACGGATTTCTTTAACCTTCGATAATTATACTTAGGAAATAAGTACCTTTTAAATGAAGCTCTTCTTCCTCGTACAATTGGCCTATATACATATCTCCTAAAATTAGAATTATATGTTACCCTTGAAGGATTTATTGTAATAGTCACAATTCTGTTCATTTTTCGTATTTCCGTCCTATCCCGTTTATCTGTATTCCGTGGATTAAATCGAGAAGAAGACCCGTATTTACCTATAATATCAGCGTAAAAATATTTATTTCTAAAACCGCCTCTGGGGCTCGGCATACCTCTTCCAGGGCGGTAAGTTCTATTATTTATACGCGTAATTCTTATCCTAACTCTCACAGCACTTCTAATATTTCTAGGATGCCCCAGCAGCCTTAAAAATGAGCAGGACGAAAACTTATAATAAGTATAAGAGGCTCTACGC
>CALGPD010000365.1 GCA_937960625.1 uncultured Spirochaetia bacterium
CAAAAAGTACCGGGTATATCAATAAAACGCATTATTTTTAACGAGATTACTAAAAGCGCAATTCAAGAAGCTATAAAGCACCCTAAAGATATTGACATGCATAAAGTAAACGCGCAAAAAGCAAGAAGAGTATTGGACAGGTTAGTAGGTTATAATATCTCTCCCCTGCTCTGGGAAAAAGTTAAAAAAGGCCTTTCTGCGGGTAGAGTTCAATCCGTTGCTTTAAGGCTGATTTGTGAGAGAGAAAAAGAAATTGAAAAATTTGAGCCTAAAGAATACTGGAGCTTGCTTGCACTATTTGAAAAAGACAGTAAAGAGTTTGAAGCAAAGCTTATAAAATACAAAGATAAAAAAACAACCGGACAAAACCTTGATGATAAGGGTATGGTTGATGAAATATTAAAAAATCTTGAAAATGCAGAATTCAAAGTAACAAAGATAGAAGATAAAGATAAAAAAAAGAACCCAACAGCGCCATTTACAACGAGTAAAATGCAGCAGGATGCAGCAAACCGGTTAAATTTCAACGCCGCAAAAACAATGCAAATTGCGCAGCAATTATATGAAGGTATTGATATGGGTTCGGAACGGATTGGTTTGATTACTTATATGAGAACCGATTCGGTAAGAATAAATCAGGGTTCTATTGAAGAAGTCAGAGATTTTATAACAACAAGTTACGGTGAAAAATATATTCCTGAAAAACCCAATTTTTATAAAAACAAAAAAAATACTCAGGATGCGCACGAAGCAATAAGGCCAACAGCAGTTGCAAGAATTCCCAAAGAGATAAAAAAACACCTTACTAATGACCAGTATAAACTTTATAATTTAATCTGGACTAAATTCGTAGCAAGTCAGATGAGCCATGCTGTCATGACCCAATCATCTGTTGACATTGAAGGAAATGACGCAACTTTTAGAATTACATCTACTAAAGTAAAGTTTGACGGATTTTTAAAAGTTTATAAAATGGCTAAAAAGGAAACCAGCGCTGAAAATGAAGAAGGTCAGGTAAAAAAAATACCCAAACTGAATATGGAAGACGTTGTAAATCTAAAAGAACTTATGCCAAAACAACATTTCACAGAGCCTCCTCCACGGTTTACAGACGCGTCTTTAATTAAACGCCTAGAAGAATCCGGAATTGGCCGACCGTCAACTTATGCGCCGACAGTTAATACTCTAATAAAAAGGTATTATACCACAAGAGAAAAAAGGCAGCTTGTGCCAACGTTTTTAGGCAATCTCGTTAATGATATAGTTTCAAAATGTTTCCCGGATATAGTAAATGAAGAGTTCACAGCCAAAATGGAAGAAAAACTCGATATTGTTGAAGAGGAAAAAACAGATTGGAATAAAATAGTTAAAGACTTTTATCCTAACTTTTTAACAACCATAGAAGAAGCCCATAATAAAGTTGAAAGTTTTAAAGGCGCTCTTGATGAAGAAACTGATATTGTTTGTGAAAAATGCGGAAAACCCATGGTCAAACGCCTTGGAAAATTCGGATATTTTCTTGCGTGTACAGGATTCCCGGAATGTAGAAACTCAAAACCTATTCCACTTGGAAAGTGCCCTAACAAAGACTGTGACGGGGATGTAGTAACGAAAAAAGGCAGAAAAGGCAGAGGAAGAACATTTTACGCGTGTACTAAATATCCTGATTGTGAGTTTGTTACTTATTACAAGCCTGTTGAAAAGCCGTGCCCGAAATGCGGAAAAGCATTATTTCAGAAAAAAGAAAAAGGCAAAGGGTTTCAAAATATCTGTTTAAACGAAGAATGTGGCTATAGTGAAGATGCGGAATAACCGATAAACCGGTTATGAATAAAAAAATTAATTTTCAAACGCAAAATTCTTCTGAAATAAAGCGATATATAAAAACAACAAATGATTTAATTGACAATTTTCTTGATTATTCATTTAATCAAAGAAATTTCAGTGAACACACAATTTCAAATTATAAACGTGACCTTGAAAAATACCTTGAGCATACAATTTCCGAGGGTATAGATTTATTCGTTGCTGATAGAAAAGATATTAGAAATTTTATTATTTCAGAAGCGAATCAGGGTTATAAAAACACTTCATTATCAAGAAAGTTATCATCAATAAAATCGTTTTATAAATTTTTATTGAAAAGGGGAATAATAAAGTCTAATCCCTCAAAACTGGTTAATTCACCCAAGAAAGAGAAAAAACTCCCTTCTTTTATGTATTTTGAGGAAATCGAAAAGCTTTTAGTCAACCCGGAAAAAGATGAAAATATTTTTGAACAAATCTATTCTAGAAGTTTTAAAAATAATAAACCGCTTTTTAATCTTTTACAAACAAGAGACAGGCTTATATTTTACTTTTTATATTCAACCGGAGTTCGCGTATCAGAACTCGTTAGTTTTAACCTGCATCAGATAAATTTTCAACAGGGTACTTCAAAAGTAATGGGTAAAGGTAAAAAAGAACGAAGCATATTTTTCACTGAAAATGTTTTAAGTTTGATTAAAAAATATCTAACAATCCGGAAAAGTTTTACAAACCCCGAAGAAACGGCTTTATTTATAAATCAAAAGGGAACAAGGCTGACACAAAGAAGCGTTCAAAACATAGTGAAAAACGCAATAGAACAAATCAGCCTTAAAAAAAAAGTAACTCCCCATACTTTCAGGCATACTTTTGCAACGCATTTAATGGATAACGGTGCGGATATCCGCAGTGTGGGTGAAATGCTTGGTCATGCATCTATATCCACAACGCAAATTTACTCTCATGTAACCAAGGATAAAATCAAAAAAGTGTATGATAATTTTCATCCTCATGCGTAAAAAAATCTTATAATAATTTAACTTCAAAGAGCATTGTTAATATTATATAGATATGAAAAATGACAAAAATATACGATCAACAACAATATTATGTGTTAGAAAAAACGGTAAAGTGGCTATGGGCGGAGACGGACAGGTTACTTTAGGAGAAACAGTAGTTAAAGGCGGGGCTAAAAAAGTCAGGCCAATGATGAGCGGAAAAATATTATCCGGTTTTGCCGGCAGCGCTGCCGATGCTTTTACTTTATTTGAACGGTTTGAAGGTAAATTAAATGAGTTCAATGCTGATTTAAGCAGAGCATGTGTTGAACTTGCAAAAGACTGGAGAACGGACAGAATGCTAAGACGGCTTGAAGCCATGTTAATTGTGGCAGATAAAAATAATACTTTTCTCGTTTCAGGTACCGGAGATGTAATTGAACCGGATGAAGGTGTTATTGCTATTGGCTCAGGCGGAAATTATGCTTTTGCCGCGGCTAAAGCATTAATGGAAAATTCGGATTTAGATGCTAAGGATATAGTTGAAAAAGCCATGAATATAGCCGGAAGTATTTGTATTTATACAAACCAAAATATTACAATAGAGGAAATTGGATGATAGATGAAAAAGGAAACTCAACCATTAAACTTGAAGATGCACTTACACCCAAAGAAATTGTTGAGCAGCTTGATAAATATATAATAGGTCAGAAAAAAGCTAAAAAAGCAGTTGCTATAGCTCTTAGGAACAGGTCAAGAAGAAGAGTGTTAGAGGGAGAAATAAAAGATGAAATAATGCCCAAAAACATTATCATGATAGGTTCCACGGGTGTAGGTAAAACTGAAATCGCGAGAAGACTTTCAAACCTTGCGAAAGCGCCTTTTATCAAAGTTGAAGCTACAAAGTATACAGAAGTAGGATACGTTGGCCGGGATGTTGAATCCATGATACGTGATTTAACAAATATCTCGGTTAATATGGTCCGTAAAGAAAACAGAATATACGTTGAAGAAAAAGCGAAAGAAAACGTTGAAGAACGTATTCTTGATTTATTATTACCGCCCGCGAAAAAAAAACACGGCCCAATTTCTTTTGACAAAAAAGAAGAAGCACCGGAAGAATCTTCAACACGCGGGAAATTTAGAAAAATGTTAAGAGATGGTAAACTTGAAGACAAAGAAATTACCATACAAATAAATGCAAATCAGGCGCCGATTATAGAAATTTTTTCAAACGCTGGCATGGAAGATATGGATATGCAATTTCAAAACCTGATGGGAAATTTCATGCCTTCAAAGAAAAAAGAAAAGAAAACAACTGTTGAAGAAGCGCGTAAGTTCTTAATGGAAGAAGAAATAGACAAACTCATTGATATGGATAAAGTTACACAGGAAGCAATTAAACGTGTTGAAGAAATGGGTATCGTATTTTTAGATGAAATTGACAAAGTTGCCGGAAAAGAAGGAAAAGGCCAAGGGCCGGATATTTCAAGGGAAGGGGTTCAAAGGGACATCCTGCCCATAGTAGAAGGCTCAAATATCAATACTAAATACGGCCCGGTCAGAACAGACCATATTCTTTTTATTGCCGCGGGGGCTTTTCATATTTCCAAACCTTCCGATTTAATTCCAGAGTTACAAGGACGTTTTCCGATTAGAGTTGAACTTGACGGTTTAGGAAAAGATGATTTATTTAAAATTTTAACCAAACCTAAAAACGCGTTGGTTAAACAATATACGGCCTTAATGGACACAGAAAAAGTTGAACTAATTTTTGAAGAAGATGCTTTACATGAAATTTCAGATATGGCTTATCTTGTTAATTCTTCAACCGAAAACATCGGAGCAAGAAGACTTCATACAATTATGGAGCGTTTATTGGAGGAAATTTCATTTGCCGCACCGGATTTAAAAGGCAAAAAATTTGTAATTGATAAAAAATATGTAAAAGAAAAACTCAACGATATAATTGAAGATAGAGATTTATCAAGATATATTTTATAAAAGAATAAACCCGTTTCTTTTTTATTAAAGTCACGGGTTTATCAAAAAAACTGAATCAAGGTAATAAAATTGAAATTTAAAAGCCGTTTGAAGCCTGCAAATAGTATTATGATGACTCCTATGATTGATGTTGTATTTTTGCTTTTAATATTTTTCATGGTAACGTATACTCAAGCAGAAAAAAGCGCACATAATGTTAATTTACCTAAATCCACAACTTCAAGATCAGTGGATGTTAAAGAAGTGCTTGTTATAACGTTAAAAAAGAACGGTGATATTTTCATTGGAGATAAAAAAA
>CALGPD010000366.1 GCA_937960625.1 uncultured Spirochaetia bacterium
AAGCGATACGAATGGCAGGGTCAAAAACAAAGCTTAAAACCGATGGGATTTTATTAACTCTATTTGAACTTGCAATGCAGCATAAGGACAACGTTTTTCATAAACACAACGTAAAAGCCATTGTCGCGCTTCATCCGGGAAGATATAAAGTCTGCCGCTGCTTAAAAAAACTACAGGCAAGAGGTATGGTAAAAAAATCAGGGCATGTAGATTGGAGCTTGACTGAAAAAGGATTTGAATATTCAAAAAAGCTTGCAAAACAAATAAATAAAAACTTAGGTAAGGAAATTTATGACTCTGATGCAACTTGAAATACAAATCATAGCTATTTTAGTTTCTCTTGCTTGTGTTATTCCCGGTATATTTCTTGTATTAAAAAAACAGGCAATGATGAGTGATGCAATCAGCCATTCAATTTTACTCGGTATTGTAATTGCATTCATTTTTACGAAAGATTTATTATCTCCTTTTCTCGTTGTAGGCGCCGCACTTTCCGGATTATTAGTTGTATTTCTGGTTCAAATAATAAAAAAAACCGGATTATTGAAAGAAGATACATCCATCGGGCTTGTATTTCCCTTATTTTTCTCTATTGCCGTTGTTATTATTAGTTTAAAGTTTGCGAATGTACATCTCGATGTTGATGCTGTTTTGCTTGGAGAAATAGCTTTTGCCCCTCTCGACCGAATGAAAATTTTTGGCATCGATATTGGCGCAAAGAGTATATATACAACGGGATTAAATTTAATAATTAATATTACTTTTCTACTAGTATTTTTCAAAGAATTAAAAATAACAACATTTGATCCAGGGCTTTCTTATTCACTTGGATTTTCACCCGTGCTGCTTAATTACTTATTAATGGGCGATGTGTCATTTACCGCGGTTGCATCATTCGATGCTGTGGGTTCTGTTCTCGTTGTTGCTTTAATGATAGCGCCGCCGGCAACAGCGTATTTAATTACCGATGATTTGGGAAAAACAATTCTCTGGAGCTTTGTTTTCGGTACAGCTATTGCACTTTCAGGATACTGGATTGCAAGAATTCTAGATGTAAATATTGCCGGAACTATGGCTGCTGTTGCAGGTTTGCTTTTTATTGAAGTTTTTATTCAAGCGCCTAAGAAAGGACTTATAAGTAAAATAAAAAACAGAAAAAAACTCAAGTTGAAGTTCTATGCAACCATGATGATTGTTCATATTTCCCATCATTTAGGTTCTCAAGAATATAATGAAGAATGCGCTGCGGGTAAAATTTTCTCGCATCTTGGATGGGAAAAAGCATATACTACAAAAATTATAAAAATTTTAATTCAAAATAATTATTTAGAAAAAAAAGATGATATTTTGTACCTAACTGAAAAAGGAAGAAATTTTGCTGAAATATCCATGATAGACGGTAAAATTGATAGGCAGGTATTAAATAATGAAATCATAACCGTAAGTTAAATTGAATTAATTTATATCAATTATCTTGGAAACAATTACTTCAGTTCCTGTAATTTCGTTGTTAATAATAATATTTTTAAACTCTACGCTGTCAAAAGTTTTTTTAACATGCAGCAAACCAACGCCTCCGGTTGCTTCTGGTATATCAAGCTGCCTGAAAGTATGATAATCCGTATAATAATCACTTAGAATATCTCTAACGTTTCTTTGAATATTATTAAATTCTGCATTATCCTTCAAATTATTATCTTCTGAAAATTTGTTTATGGAATTAAGAATGTTTAAAATTTGTTTGCGGGCGTTGGTGAAAACCGAATGTGAATTAATGTCCATTCCTACACCCTCGTCAATTATACTAAAAATTAATTTAATCTTGCCGTTAATCTGTTCTGAATTAAACTTGATTGTAACTTCTTTATCTTCATTATATTTATTTCCATGAACAATAGCATTTCTAACGAGTTCGCATAAACCATAATCAATTATAAAAGCAGAATCAGAATCCGGATTATATAGGTTAACCTTTTCCATTATCCTTCCAACAATAATAGTCTCAAAATGAACATTACTCGGTATTATCCATGTAAATTGTCTGCCTGAACTTGAAAACGTTATGTCATCTTCGTTTACTTTATAAATCAGATGCGATTTATCAATTAATTCGATAAATTTATCAGTAATTGCAGGATCGAGCATTCTGCCTTTCTGATAAATTAATTCGGATATAATATCATTTTCTCTATTAATATTTTGATACTTTCTCATTTTTGAAATATCAACAAAATAAGAAACAACACTTAATACTCTTGCCCCAAGGCTAATCTCTTCCCCTTTAAGCCCGGACGGAAATCCCGTGCCGTCATATTTTTCGTGATGCTGGAGAATAATCTTTTTAATTTCAGAAGTGTTTTCAAGAGTCCGGATAATTTCAACACTCTTTTCAGGATGGCTTTGAATAAACTCTTTTTCGTCATCGGATAAATTTTTATGTTCGCTGGATAATTTCTCCCGTACTCCTATCATTCCCAAATCATGCAGCATTGAAGCAATTCTAAGGTCTTCTTTACTTTGTTTATCAAAGCCTAGAAAACCGGCGAAATCAATACATATTTCGGTAATTTCTTTAGTCCGTTCATATAAACGCGAAGATGTTTTAGCAATTAATGAATAAATAATTTCAATTGAATCAGTAAATTGCTTTGAAATTACAGCGCGTTTTTCGTTAACAAGTTTTAATGCTTGTTCAAGATCGTGAGTTCTTTCTTTAACCCGCTGCTCTAATAATGCCCGTTCCTGTTCCAGTTGGTCATAAAGCCTGGAATTTTTTAAAATAATAGATATCTGATTAACAAAACGTGATATAGCGGAAATATCTTCTTCTCTTAAAACAACGTTATTATCATGAGCGGTTAATGTAAATGCTCCAATTACTTGTTTATCAACAATAGTGGGCATAACCAGTATAGATTTCATATTTGATTTTAATACCATTTCTTTTACAATTTCTTCTTTAATTAAATTAACATCGACTTTTTCAAAATAAATAATCCTGTTCTGAATTATACTTTTTGATATAACATTTTGCCTGTTATCCAATCTAATATTTATTTTGCTATATATATCATCAAAATGCCTATATTTTTCAGGAAAAACAACTTTTTCAATGATAAAACTTTTTTTATCATCAGCAAGGACTGCAAGGGAAAACCCTTGAAATCCATATGTATTAATCAGATAATTCATAATAGAATTAAAAACATTATCAAATTCAAGAGAACGGCTTATCTGCTGGGAAATTTCGTTCAATTTTGTTAATTCATCTTTAGCGTCATTTAAGGATCTTTGCTGTTGATCGGATAACCGGATTAATTTAAGAGTCTGCTTTTTTAGCTTAGAATATTCACGGGCTAGTTTTTTATACTCCCCGGATAACGGATTGTCGTTAAAATCCGGAGTATTAATTATATCATTAGAATGCTCAACTACTTTTTCTTCGTTATCAAATAACCCGTCATAATTTTTCATCTTTAGGCAATATTATTCTTCCACTAAAATAAAGTTAAAAGGAACATCAATATAGTCTTTTAACTCCAAACCTACTTCATAAGCTAATTCATTTTCTTTATGATAATACCAATTAATTTCTGCTTTCCTGCCATTATTGTATGTATCGTTTAAAATATCAAGTAAAATTAATATGGCTTTAGAACTTGAAGTATTTAAATATATAAGTTTAAAATTAACAATAATCGGAGCATTTTGATCTGAATTTTGAATGAACTCATCAAATTTTTGCAATATTATCTTATAAAATTTTGCAGCATTTTCAGGATAAGATTGTCCGGTCATATTAAAATTATTATTTTCCGGATCAATCAAAACATAAGGAGTATATTTAGTCTCTTCGATCTTAAAACTCTGCATTAACACCTCAAATAATTTTTAAAACAATAATAAAAATACTTACACATCATAAAATCTTTGTGAAAATAATTCAACAAAAATATTTATTTTCTAAAAAGGTTTAAAAGCAATTATTGTTATATCATCCCTTTGGTTTTCGCTTCCCCGATATTCATTGTAAGCTTTTAAAATTTCATTCTTCTGTCTGCTTAAAGGCAAATTCCCTATCTTTTTAATAAGCTTAATAAAACTGTTTCTGCTGTATGGGAAATCTTTATCACCGCCATTTTGGCTAACCAAACCGTCTGTCATCAAATACAAAATCATTCCATGCTCAATTTTAATATTTTGTGTCGAAAATTGATAGTCATTTTTTGACGTTGAATAACCTATGCTATGCTTATCCCCCCGTATAACTTTAACTTCACCTTTATAATATATTATTAAATCTATTTTTGCTCCGGAAAATTTAATTTCTTTTTCACCTGAATTATAAAAAACCATACCCAAATCAAGCCCGTCATCGGATATAATATCCTTCATTGCTATTTCTTCTTTATTAAGTACTTCTCGAACCGCTTTATTTATTTCCATGAGATATTTTGAAGGATTCTTAAATATTGCAAATGCCATCTTTTCCATTAATATAGCGCTTGTGAGCATAGTCATTAATGC
>CALGPD010000367.1 GCA_937960625.1 uncultured Spirochaetia bacterium
GCACCGTATAAATGCGCATGAACGTGATTAACCGGAATAATTGGCAAATTGTTTACAAACGCATAAGCTTTTGCCGCGCTAACTCCTATTAACAGGCTTCCTATTAATCCCGGCCTGTTGGATACTGCCACTGCGTCAATATCATCAAGGTTAAGATTAGCTTTTTTAAAAGTTTGGTCAATTACCGTTGTGATTAATTCAAGGTGAATCCTGGATGCTAGTTCAGGCACTACACCGTAATACGGAGCGTGTTCCTTTATCTGTGAATGTGTCACCATTGATAATACGTTTTTTCCGTTTTCAACAATAGCAGCAGCAGTTTCATCGCATGATGTTTCAATACCAAGAATAACCATATTTTTAATTTTTTTCCTTTTTTTGTAACTTAAGAAAATTTGATACTGTTATAAAACGCACTTTATATTTAACAAATATTTTTTCCATGGCGTGTAAAGCTTTTATCAGGTTTCTCGATGTTGTATGCCCAATAACAACAACGTGACCTTTTCTTTTTGCATATTTTACAGCTATTTTCAACTGCCTGTAAATATATGATGTGCTTTTTCTATTATCAATGAAATAATTTCTACGGAGTGCCTTCACATTGTTTTTTTTAGCATAATAATAAGCCGCTGTTCTATTCGATGTTATGCTGTCAACAAAGTACAACCCGGTGTTTTTATAAACTTTAAAGAATTTTTTCATTAGAAAATGGTTTGACGTTGCAAGTGAGCCTTGATGATTATTCGCGCCTTTTGCTTCCGGAAATTTTTCCGTTAATTTTTTTAGATATTTTCTTATGTAATCTGCGTTCATTCCGGGCCTAATACCGCTTTTAGGATAATCATAAGCTGCCATGGGAATATGTATCATAATTTCGTGAATTCTACGTTTGTTAATTTTTCTTTTCCAAAAAGTAGTAAAAAATTGTCCGGGCAGTATAGAGAAATTTAACGGGCGCTTATACTTTAGCAGCCCATATGTCTTTTTCAATAAACCGGCATCATCGAGAATAACTATCATATAGACGCATTTCTTGCATTTTACCGGGTGTAGTTTTTGTTTCTTAGCTGCTTCCATATTTTTTAGTTTTGGTGATATTTTTTTTCCGTTGTTGTTGGATAAATCGATTTGTTTTTTTATTCTGGTTTTACGTTTAAACCATGAACCTATTTCCCGCCAGAACGAGTTAGATGTGTCTTTTTCTATACTGGCAATTATTACAATGGTAAAAATAAATAATGAAAATAATAGAGCAAAAATGTAAATTTTTTTCATTATTTAAAATTATTAAAATCAAAATGTAAAAGCCAGATAAATAATTTATTACTAAGCGTTTGTAAATTCTTTCAATAGCTTTTTTTGCTTGGCGTTTAGATTTGTAGGTGTTTTAACTTCAACGCGCACAAATAAATCTCCATTGCCGCTATATTTATCCGGTAAACCGTGATTTTTTAACCTGAATTGACTTCCATTTTGAGTGCCTTCGGGAATTTTAAGTTTAATATCTTTATTATCAACGGTTTTAACGAAGATTTCTGTTCCAAGTGTAGCCTGTATCAAATCAATGTTTTTAGTAACGTAAAGGTCGTGTCCTCTTCTTTTATAATACGGATGTTCATTTATATTAAACTGTATATACAGGTCACCGGCAGGCCCGCCTAAAACCCCGGCTTCACCTTCACCTTTGATTTTCACCCTTATGCCGTCTTCAACACCTTTAGGTATTTTAACATTAATTGATTTTTTCTTTGGTACACTGCCCTGTCCGTTACACGTTTTACATGGATCGGTAACTATAGTTCCAGAACCACCGCATTTTGGACATGTTGTTGTCATTGTAATAAAACCCTGCTGGCTCATGCTTTGTCCGCTTCCGCCGCATTTATCACAGGTCTGCCTTGAAGTTCCTTTTTCCGCGCCACTTCCGTCACATGAACTGCATTTTTCGTTTTTATTGTATGAAATATTAACTGATTTGCTTCCGATTATATCTTCAAGGTTAATTGTAACTTTGTATAATATATCATTTCCTTGTTGAGGAGACGTGGCTTGTCTTTTCTTTTTCCGTGAACCAAAAAAAGAATCAAAAATATTATCAAAACCGCCAAAACTAAACCCTGAAGTGAAATGGTCAAAAATATCAGAAAATCCTGAAAATCCTGAAAAATCCGGCCCCCTGTATCCCTGACCCCGTAAGCCGTCTTTACCGTATGTATCGTAAATTTTTCTCTTTTCAGTATCAGATAATACATCATAAGCTTCTGTGATTTTTTTAAATTTATCTTCAGCCTCTTTATCATCAGGATTCTTATCCGGATGATATTTAACAGCAAGCTTTCTAAAAGCTTTTTTAATTTCATCCTGAGAAGCGTTTTTTGATACTCCTAATAGAGAATAATAATCTTCGTTTACCATCATATACCTACATAAATAATTTTTTAATTAACTTCAATTAATTAATGAAGCAATATTTATGCCAAAAATTTATGTTTAATATGTTTTGTAAATATATGTTCTAAAAGGAATTAGGTTGTTAGAAGGATTGAGAAAAGAATTCGCAAGATTAGGCTGGTACAAATTTACTCGTTGTATATAAAAGTGTATCAAAAAGCCACAAAAAAAAGCCCCTGAAATCTCAGGGGCCGTTGCTTTATATTTTTGTTAGTGCTATACCTATTACTATTGCCATACCGATAACAAACGATGCTGTTACAATTGCGACGGCAGTATTTTTATTTTCAACAAGTTCGTCCCGGACACTGTAGTTAACAGTGATAAGCTCCCAGATATAGTATCCGATTATTAATAAAAGGATACCCACGATACCGAGAATAATTGCGTTAACAATAAACTGAAGTAAGCGTGACCATCTGCTTGGCCGTCGAGGCATTGGGCCTGGTTTTTCCTCGGGTTCAGGTTTTTGTGATGCTTGTTCTTCGGGTTTTTTCGCGTCCGCATCACCGGTTTTTACTTCGGATTTTTGTTCCATTTTTGCTTTATTATCTCCATCAGCTTTTTCATCAGCAAAAGCTCCGACTAATCCGAAAATAATAAAAAGAAATGCTAATACTACTGCAACTGATTTTTTATAAGTTTTTGTCATTTTTTCCTCCTGAATTGAAAAATATTTTATATTCTTATAAGTTTAGGGAATTCAATTTCCATTGTTTCCCTTGATAATGAATCTTGTGTATCAGACGGGTCGAGTATAATCTCAACCGCATAAATAGACCTTGCGGAAATACCGGAAAGTTTATTCGCTGTTTGTTTAAGAGAATGAATATCCCCAACCTGTTCATTTTTTAAATCAACACGTTCCGAAGCAATAAACGCGCTTATTACAACGTGCTGGTCAATTTCAAGCTCGTCACTTGAAGTAGCCCCGCCGGGCCCTGAGTTATATTTCATCTTTTCAGATGATACTTTGCTTTCAAACTCATGTTCCAATCTGCCGATATCCATTTTGTCTGAACATTCAAAGTAATAATGACTTATATCTTCCGAATGCCTTCCAATGAATATCATTGCTTTGTTTAAAAATTGGGCTAATCCCGATGGCGAATCAAAATTCGCGCTGTCCCCAATCCTGTTAAATTCTTTACGGATAGAACCCTGTTTGGTATAAAAAGCAACCTGCAGCATTGCAATTGTTCCCATCCCTGGAGTAGATACGTTTTTACCGCGTCTTGACATTGCAATAACAATGATAATGACTACCATAGCTGCTACAATACCCATAACAATAAATCCGCCACCGGAGCAGATAAATCCTCCACGGGAATATCCGTAACCATATCTGCGATAACCGTATCTGCGGTATCCGTAACTTCTGCCGCTTCTATAGCCGCCATAGCTTCTGCGAGAACTTCCGTAACTTCTTCTTGAACTTCCAAAGCTTCTTCCGCCATAACTTCTGCCTCTTCTTGCGTGAGCAATACCAGCACTTAATATGGTGAAAAGAAATATAGTAAGTAAAATTAATGGTATTTTTTTAAGCATTTTTTTCTCCAAAAATTGATTAAATATGTTGTTTGAATTTATGTTTTAGTTTTTTTCGTTCCTGCAGCAATTATAAAAGCCAATATAGCGAAAACTAAAAGAATAATTCCCGTTATAATAAAACCTTTAATACCTGAAGATTTTCTTCTCACATCATGGTTATTCCGTTTCCCTCCATTAAAGTATTTTCTGTAATTAGGAGTACGTCTTCTTCTGTAATTATTTGAATTTACAGACCCGCCGCTTTCATCAAAAAAACTGGCATTATGTGTATACCCTTTAGAAAATACTTTATAGTTAGCATGGGTTTTATTTGATACGAAAATAAATAGAGAGAAGAAAAAACTAAACAAACATAATATCAACACTATTTTTTTATTCATAAGATTTTTACATCCTGCTTCTTCTAATAACAGCTCCAGCTATTACAATAATAACTATTACTGCAATAATTATACCTACAGTCATTCCGCCGCCTCGGCAGCTTACGTAAGTCCTTCTATAACCATACCTGCGATATCCGTACCGTCTATACCCACCATATCCATACCGTCTGTATCCACCGTATCTTCGGTAACTTGAACCGTATCTTCTTCTGCTTGAATATCTGCGTCTTGAAGAAGAATAACTCCTCGATCTTGAACTGGATCTTGACCTTGACCTGCTAAAACTTCTACCACCGTAGCTTCTGCCTCTCCTTGCCACTGCACTTAGAGTGAAAAAGAGTAGTATAATCATTAGGGTTAGTAAAAATATTGAGGTTTTCTTTTTCATAGCACCCACCTTTTTAGTTTATTCTACTTTATATTTATTACACTACAAAATTTTTAATTTGTCAAGGAAAAGTGACAATATACAAACTTATTGCAAAAAAAACTTGTAAAATAATTTGTATAATATAAAATAGAAATATAAAAGAAAAATACCGGTGGTAAATATGATTGTAAAAAATGCAATGGAAGACATTGTTACAAATGCAGTTATTGAAATGCTTAAAGATACTGATAATAAACTTTTAAAATGCAGTGCATATATCGAAGACATTGTCTCATATGTGCTTAACAGAATCCCCCCTAAATACGTTACTTCCGGCAGGGGTGTTCTTCATCTTGAAATCGACCAGACTGATAATATACAGCAGCTTGCGGATATTTATTCAAAAATTAAAGAAGCAAGAGAAATTATCGCAGGAAGAAGAAAAGAAAACGATTATATGTTTGAGGAAAACGATTTCTTTTTTAAAGACAACGTGATAAACACTAAAGAAAGTTACCTTAACTTTCCATATTTCACAGGCCGCGTTATTATGAGCAGCAGGGAAGGCCTTCATCACGATGTTAAAATAACACTTTATATAAAACAGAATGATCATTATGAACTTGCTAAAATGATTAATACAAACTGGCAAAACCCATTTACTACTTCACGCCATACTTTCGGGTATTATACTTTTTGGGTTGAACCTAAACTCATTGCTGATGAAAACCAAACCCGAGAGCACACTATATTTTTCAAACTTCATTTTGAAAGCGAAGAGTTCGAATCTCAGGATAAGTTTATTGAGGTGTTCGTTACACCGGAAAAAGCAAAGTACCTTTCGGTTAGAACGGGTTTTTCTACACGTATAGATGACACGGTGATCGATTTGTATCAATAGGTAAGTAATTTTTTTTCTAAGGATTCCTGAAAATCTATGATGAATAAAAAGTTTTACTTATATGTGAATTTTTGTTTCTTATTTTAGACAATTTTTATTTTGCTTTACTTACTGGTTGTTTTAAATTCGTTGCATGTTTTTGTAAATTTATATCTTAAAATAATTACAAAATTTAAAGTATAAATTTTGATTTTTTGTTGTATTTTATGCATGTAAATAATATGTTATAGATATGAATGTTTTGGTCAAAAAGCGTTTTTATAGAATTTTATTATATTTTTTGTTTGTATACTCTTTGTTTGGTTTCAGGTGTATATCCCCTGATATTTCTAGTAGCGGTAAAATAGTGTTTTCGAGCAATTCCTCAGGTAATCAAGAAATTTACATTATGAACGTTGACGGAAGCGGTTTAAAAAGGCTGACAAGTAATGCCGTTAATGACACGCATCCTTCTTTTTCCAGAGACGGTTCAAAAATAATATTTGAGAGCAATCGAGATGGCGGTGTGTTTAATATATTTATAATGAATGCAGACGGCAGCAATGCCAAAAGACTAACTTATGCTAGCGCTCCGATTAATTGTAAAAGCACTTTTTCCCCTTCCGGAAAGAAAATCTTATTTATATGTTTTCCCGTAACCGGTTATGATATTTTTATAATGAACACTGACGGAACAGGCTTGAAACAGCTTACAAATATTTCAAGTATGAATATATATACAGGTTTTTCTCCGGATGGCTCAAAAATAGTATATTCAAGCAGTGTTGGTGCTGTTGATGACGGAGAAATATACATTATGACTGTGGACGGCAGCAATGTTAAACAGCTTACTGATAATTCTGATGATGATTGTGCTCCCAGTTTTTCCCCAGACGGTTCAAAAATAGTGTTT
>CALGPD010000368.1 GCA_937960625.1 uncultured Spirochaetia bacterium
ACGGAGGATGGGGTGAATCATGTAAATCTTACGAAGGCCGTAAATATTACGGTAAAGGCAATTCTACAGCGAGCCAGACTTCATGGGCAATACTTTCTTTGTTAGCAGCGGGCGAAAAAGATTCCGAAGCTGTTAAACGCGGTATAGATTGGCTTTTACAGACACAGCAAAAAAATGGTGAATGGCTTGAAGAAGAGTTTACAGCAACGGGTTTTCCTCTTGCATTTTATCTAAGGTATGATTTATACCGTTTATACTTTCCTTTACTCGCTCTTGCAGAGTATAATAACTATGAATCTCAAATTTGGAGCAAATATCATGAATAAAAAGATCTTATTTATATTAATACTTTTTCCAATATTATTTAACGCATGCCAGCATAATGTGGAAATTCCCATACCAATGAAAATAACCGGCGTCATTAACGGCGAAGAATATAAAGATTTAAAACCGGGTAAAGCAAAATTCCAAATGATGTTAAATGAAGCGGGAAAGGCTTTAGCCAGTACTTTAATTGTTTGGGGAAAAGAAGAATTTTCAAGAGAACAGATATTTTCAATGATGAGCGAAAAAACGAACGCATTTTTACTTGAGTATCCTAAAATAATCGAAATGAAAGTATGGATGTCAGGCGGATATACCAAACGTATTCAGTTTAAAAACATATACGTTATACACGTTGCTGATAAACGCATGATTTTTTTCTATCTGCCCAGCAAAAAAATATATAAACCATACGTTCCCCTGACGGATTCCATGAGAGGAAATTATTAGCGTGAAATTTGATTGATTTAAAATTTCACAAAAATTTCTAAATTAAATTATTAGAGGCCACAATGGTCATTGCCGTCTCTATTATTATATATTGTTAAGGATGTATCACTAAACCAACGTTTTCTCGTTGTCTTCCAATTCTTCAATCATAATATCTGATTTTTCTTTACCGTCGATTAAAGAAATTTCTTCTTTAATAATCTCATATTTGTATTCTACTTTGAATACTTTTCTCAAGAATAAAGCAAAAAGTTTAACGGCATAATTTGTAAGCGCAATCACTTTTCGTTTTAACCATGCCATAAAATCTTCAAGAACAGAATACACAATAGGCACTACAACGAGAGTTTGAAAAGTCGCGAATAATAAACCGATAATCATTGTCCATGCCATGGGCCCCCAATACGATGAATCCGAGCCCCCTAAACCCGTTGCTAACGGCATTAATCCCGCGATTGTTGTAAACGTTGTTAGTAAAATAGGCCTTAGACGGATTTTACACGCTTGTTGTATAGCGTGTTCTCTGGACAGCCCGCTTTTACGAAGCTGATTAATATACGTTATTAATACAATAGCATCATTTACAACGACCCCGGCAAGTGAAACCATACCGAGCATTGCCATAATTCCAAATGGAGAATTACTTATAAATAAACCGAACGCAACACCGATAATGGAAAGTAAAATCGTTACTAATATTGAAACAGGCTGTAAAGTTGAACCTAATTGCAACGCGATAATAAGGAAAATTACAATTATTGCTCCCGCGAAAGCTATACGCAATGAAGCAAACGAAGCTTCTCTATCTTCATTTTCGCCTCTATATCTAAATGAATACCCAACGGGTAATGGGAAATCAGCAAGAACTCTTCTAATATCTATCATAACTTCAGTCGAACTTTTACCGTAAACATTTCCGACAACAGATATTGTCCTTTTCATATCTTCACGAACTATGCCGGGAATACCGGGAATAATATTTATATCAACTACTTCAGTTAAAGGTATCATGGTTTTAGTGGAACTTTTATAAATATATACCTTGTTTAAACTGTTGGTATTTTTAATATATTTATCTTGTAATTTTAGTTTAATCTTAATGTTTGTTCCTTCAGAATATATATCAGAAACTTCTTTACCGTTAAAGAAAACGGATAAAGTCGTTGCTATATCACTTACTGATATGCCGTGTAGGTTGGCTTTTTTACGTTTAATTTTAATCTCAAATTGAGGAATATTATTGCCATAGTTATCTTCAAGGTCAACCGCGTTAGGAACGTTCTCTTTAATAGTTTGCTGAACTTTCTTTGATAACATTTTTAATACTCTTAAATCTTCGCCTCTGATAGTAACGTTTATAGGATTTTTGCTCGATGGCCTTCTTCTTTTAAACTCGATATTAAATTTTACACCCGCTATTTTGCTTGTAAATCTTCTAAAAGCACCCATTAGCTTTTTATTGGGATAATTTTTTCTTTTAGCAATAGGATATAAATCTATTGTCACTTTAGCGGTATTTTCCCCTGACCTTGCAACTCCTCTGTTAATTGAATTGGAAGGTTGGCCAATTTTCACAACGTATTGCTCTATTACTTTCATTTTTCTAAAACGTTCTAAAAGATTTTTTTCTATATTTTTTACTATTTTGTCAGTTTCTTCTATTGATGATATAGGAGAAAGATTAAGGCTCATATACATCCGGTCTTCATTGGAACGCGGAAAAAACCTTTTAGGTATAGTTCCAATTATTATTAGACTCACTATTAATAATGCTGTTGTTAGTAGTAATACAACGGCTTTTCTTTTCAAAGAAAAAATAATTGTTTTTGAATATATACGGCTAAGTCCGGATAAAATCTTATTTAGTTTTGTTTTAAAAAATGAAGGCTCTTTTTTCTTTTTTTGATTAATTCTGAAAAACTTAACTTTTTTATTTGGATCAGACATATATTTTTGCGCAAGAATCGGAATTATAAAATGGTCAAAAAATAAAGACGCTGTTAATCCCGCAATTACACCTATTGGGATATAAGAAAAGAAACGTCCCATTGTACCGGTCATAAACATTAAAGGAATAAAAGCCGCAATCGTTGTTAAATCCGAAGTTATTACGCTTGCCCCAATTTCATCTACAGCGTCAATTACTGCCTGAGTTATTGGCTTACCCATTTCACGGTGCCTGTAAATATTCTCCATTACAACTAACGCTCCGTCAACTACCATACCTATAACGATGATTAATCCGAATTGAACCAATGAATTCAACGTATAATTCATAAAATATAACGCGGCCATAGTGGCAATAAAACAAAAAGGAATTGCCAAAGCTGAAATAAAACCGTTCCTTAATCCCATTGCAATGGATAAAACAATTAAAATTGCCAAAACGCCCTGCCACATTGATGAAAATAAATCATTTGTTGAACGGATGATTGCTTCAGAATCATCTCCGATTATTGCATATCGAAGCTTTGCTTTTACTAAATATCTTTTATTAAAGACTTTAAGTTTTTGTTTAACACGTTTTGAAATTTTAAGAGTATTTTCCCCTCTCCTTTTACTGATACTTAAATTAACATTGGGCAAACCGTTATATCTACTAATAGTTTCTATATCAGCACTGGTGTCTTGTATTATTGCAATGTCTTTTAAGCGCACAGGAAGACTTTTTCCTGAAGTAGTTGTTTGATATTTTAAAATTGTGTCTCGAAAATCATATATATTTTTTATTCTACCTGATATTTTAATCGGATAATCTTTATTTCTTATATTTATTTGCCCCCCGGCAAGGCTAATGTTTGAATTTTGAATAAAAGTTATTATTTCAGTAATAGATAAATTATTGGCTTTCATTTTCAAAGGATCAAGTTTAATCTGGATTTCCCTTTCATATCCTCCGTATATAGTAACTTCTGATACTCCTTTTGTAGTTTCTAATACTGTTTGAAGATTATCTGCTATAGTCCGTAAAGTCCTAAGGTCAGTATCTCCGTAAATTGAAACAGACAAAACGGGCCTATCAGCTAGGTCAATATCCTTCATAATGAGATCATCTATACCTGAAGGCATATCAGATTTTGCCTCGTCAAAAGCGTTTTTTACATCAATTTTTGCTTGATCGATATCTACATCGAGATCAAATTCCATTCTAATTACAGCTTTTCCGAATTTGGCATAGGATGTAATTTCTTTTAAATCAGGAATCTTTTTTAAACGTTCTTCTAATCTACGTATAATTTGTTCTTCAATCTCAGCGGGTTCGGCTCCTGCATAAGGAACCATAATAATAATTTTGGGAATTTGAACATCAGGATGTTTTTCTAACGCGATTGTTTTAAAAGCGAGAAATCCAACAATTATAATAAATAAAGTAACTAATTTTATTACTAATGGCTTTTTTAATAGTTTTCCTGTAATTTTCATTATTTTTTCCTTCTTACCGAACCTTTTTTATCCATATTCTGTTTCTGTATTTTAGTTGTTACCTTTTTCTTTCCTTTATTCATATTAAACTTTTTATTCAGGACTTTCACAGGAAAACCATCAAAAACCTGATAACTTCCTTTACTTACAACAATATCACCGGGGACTAATCCGTTTTCAACAACAAGCATGCCGGAATGATTCTTACCTAAAATTACGTTATGCTTAATCGCGCGTTTTTTATCTTGGCTTAACTTAAACACATAAGTTAAATTATCTCCATATATAACGCATTCCAAAGGAACTAATATTTTATTCTCCTGTATATTAGTAAAAATTTCAATTTCGGCAAACATTCCGCTTTTAAGTAAATTCCCATGTTCATTTATTAATACTTCAACTTTTGCCATACGGTTATTTATATTAACAACAGGAGAAATTTTAAAAACTTTTCCATGAAAAATTTTCCCTTTGGCAGCACTGGATTTAATAATTGATTTATTTCCTACTTTTATAAGATTGATTTCAGTTTCAGGAATATAAACCTCAGCTTTTAACTGATTTGTTTTCACAATATTTGCTATAATACTTTGATTTGCTATAACCTGTGACCCTGTATCTATACTGACATTAGAAATTATACCTGAGATCGGGCTCACAACAACGTAATCTCTCAAATCCGCGCCGCTTCTTGTCTGGTCTATTGAAAACAATGCCTGACCTTTAAATACCCTCTGCCCTTCTTTAACATAAGTGTTTCGGATGATACCCGTTACAAATGAATAAACATTAACTTCTTCAATGCCTTTAATATCCCCGGTTAGAAATAATCTTTTGGATATATTTTCCTTTTTTACTTTAATAACTTCAACGGAAATCTTAGTTATCCGGCTTCTCCGGTTTCTGGTGCGCTTTTTACAGCTTAAAAATGAAATAAACACCAAAATCATTATCATAAATATATTTATTTTTTTTATCATAATTTTACCACTTTACAAATTGTTATAATCACAGTATTAGACCTCTGAAATTTAATAAAGTTAAAATCTTTTTGATAATTTTTAGTTTGAATAAAAATAAATATTTCTAAAATTATATATCTCACTCAGATAGGTATTTCTACTCATAATCTTCTATGAAGTATTCATACCCTTGTTCGGTTAGAAATAACTGCCTGTTCATGGCAAAATCATGCTCTTTGGAGTTCTTAGTTATCACTGAATAAAAATAAGCGGGTTTATCTTTGGGACGTAAAATCCGGCCTAATCTTTGCGCTTCCTCTTGCTTACTTCCAAAAGTACCTGAAACCTGTATAGCGACAGAAGCATCGGGTAAATCAATAGCAAAATTTGCAACTTTACTTACAACGAGGACGTTAATTTCCCCGTTTCTAAACTGTTCATAGAGTTTCTCACGTTTTGCGTTGCTCACTTTGCCAGTAATCAGAGGCGCGTCTAATTTTTCAGCCAATCTTTCAAGTTGTTTTATATACTGCCCAATAACAAGGCAGCTATCATTAACGTGTTTATCCAAAATGTGTTGAACAACTTCATCTTTAAGTTCGTTTTCACTTGAAATCCTAAACTTTTGCCTTTTATCAGCCATTAAATACGCTGTCTTGTCCTTATCACTAATAGGAACGCGCCATTCCTTGCAAATACCTTTTGCAATAAAACCTTTCTGCTCAAGGACTTTCCATGGAATATCATATCTTTTCGGCCCTATTAATGCGAAAACGTCTTTTTCTTTACCGTCTTCTCTTACCAGCGTTGCAGTCAGCCCCAGCCTTCTCGTTGATTGTATCTCAGCTGTTATTTTAAAAATCGGTGCAGGAAGCAGATGAACTTCATCATACACAATAAATCCCCAGTTACCTTTTTTAAAAATATCAAAATGTAAGAATGGGCCGCCCTTCTTTTTCCTGTAAACTAAAATCTGATATGTGCAGATAGTGATTGGCTTTATTTCTTTTTTAGCTCCTGTGTATTCGCCAATATCGTGTTCAGGGATATCTGTTTTGTCTAAAAGTTCCCTCTTCCACTGATGAACAGCAGCAATATGCGTTGATAGAATTAACGTGTTCGTTTTAACCTCAGACATGCATTTGATACCGACAACGGTTTTTCCAGAACCACAGGGTAAAACAATTACACCGTTACCTCCGGTATCAAGGCCTTTTTGAAAAAAAACGTTTGAAGCTTCTTTTTGATAATCTCTTATATTAAAATCCGAGCCCGTTGATTTTAAACTCGGGCTTAAAGATATATCATAGGGCCGGCCAGGTTTATATCCTGCAACGTCTTCAATAGGATAACCCAAATTCATAAAAGCGAGTTTAACGTTTCCCCGCTGAAGTAAATCAATGAAAAATCCGTCATCATCTCTATCAACGAAAAACTTATTGCAATGCTTTGAAGTTAATGCTTCTCTGAATAAATCCGTATCATCAACTTTCAGATAAAGAGTATTATCATCATGGTGATGTAAAGACGCAATGCCGTATCTTTCAATAAGTTCGTAAATCTCTCTAACTACATTTGAAGGTATATCATAACGGGAATACTTTTTTAACGTTTCTATTATCTCTCCTGCTTTTAATCCCGCGGAAGCAGCATTCCAGATAGAAATTGGAGAAATCTTATATGTATGAATATATTCAGGTGATTTGGTAAGCTCGGCGAAAGCACAAAGTGAATCTCTAGCCTCGGTATATAACGGGCTTTGAACTTCAAGGAGAATACTCATATCACTCTGAACAATTACCGGATTTGTCTGTTGAATCATAGGTTGAAATATATTTAAGG